>NZ_JBVJLS010000002.1:280908-554715 GCF_055584605.1 Nocardia sp. NPDC102475
CCGAGTTACTCGCCGGACCGAGCGCGGCGCACAGTGTCCAATCCTGGGCGGGTGACGACCGAGTGTCCGAGGCCGCGATGGAAGACCGCAAACGAGAGGGATATTTCTGATATGTCCGACCTACTGAGGCTGGCCACCGCCGGTTCTGTCGACGACGGTAAGTCCACCCTGGTCGGACGCCTGCTCTACGATACGAAATCCGTACTGGCCGACCAGATCGACGCCGTCACCCGCGCGTCGGTGGACAAAGGTCTTGCCACGCCGGATCTTTCGCTGCTCGTGGACGGGCTGCGCGCGGAACGCGAGCAGGGCATCACCATCGATGTCGCCTACCGCTACTTCGCGACGCCCAAGCGGTCTTTCGTGCTCGCGGATACGCCCGGGCATGTGCAGTACACCCGCAACACCGTTTCCGGCGCGTCTACCGCGCAGCTGGTGATCCTGCTCGTCGACGCGCGCAAGGGCGTCATCGAGCAGACCCGTCGGCATGCCGCGGTACTCGCGCTGCTCGGCGTGCCGAAGCTGGTGCTCGCGGTGAACAAGATCGACCTGGTCGATGACCCGGCGACCGTATTCGCGTCGATCTCGGCCGAATTCAACACCCTCACCAGCACGCTCGGCTGGGCCGCAGAGGATGTGCTGGAGATCCCGGTCTCCGCACTGCACGGTGACAATATCGCCTCGCGCTCGGCGAACACCCCGTACTACGACGGGCCATCGCTGATCGAGCACCTCGAATCGGTGCCGGTGGACGCCGACAGCTCGGGCGAGCACGCGATCGGCCTGCGCTTCCCGGTGCAGTACGTGATCCGTCCGCGCACTGCCGAATACCCGGATTACCGTGGCTACGCGGGTCAGATCGCGGCGGGCTCGGTCTCGCCGGGCGACGAAATCGTGGTGCTGCCGTCGGGCATTCGTTCCACCGTCGAGCGGGTCGATACCCCCGATGGTGAGCTCGCCGTCGCACAGGTCGGCCGCAGCGTCACGCTGATCCTGGCCGACGATGTGGACATCTCGCGCGGTGACATCATCGCCTCCCCCGCCGATGCGCCGGAGCCGATCGACTCCTTCGACGCGACCGTCTGCTGGCTCGGCGATAAGCCGCTGCGTCCAGGCGCGCGACTGCTGCTCAAGCACGGCACCCGCACCACGCAGGCGATCGTCGGCGCGCTCGTCGAGCGGTTCGACGAGCAGAACCTGACCGCGCAGGCGAGCCCGGAGTCGTTGGCGCTCAACGATATCGGCCGCATCTCGGTGCGCGTCGCCGAGCCGATCGCGGCCGACGACTACCGCGTCAACCGGCACACCGGCAGCTTCCTGCTCATCGATCCGGCGGGCGGCAATACCCTCGCCGCCGGTCTGGTCGGTGACGTGCTGACCGCGGTCGAGGTCGGAGTCTGAGGTGAATTCGCCCGGTGGTATCGGCTCGGTGGCACGGCTACCGGGCGGATCCATGTGGGCGGAGCTGGAGCGATTGTCGGACCACGGACGCGGACCGAATAGACCGATGTTCGGGCCCGTCCGGGTCACAGCTGCCACACCGATCGGCGTATACGCGGAGCCCAGGCCTGCGCTCATCGCGGTGGCGCACGGCAGTCGGGATCCGCGCTCGGCCGCGACGATGTCGGCGGTCGTCGCCGATATCGCCGCCGCCCGGCCGGATATCGATGTGCGGCTGGCGTTCCTCGATCTGAATGCGCCGTCGGTCGAGAAGGTCGTGAATGCCGTTGCCGCGCAAGGGCACACGCATGCGGTCGTAGCGCCGTTGCTGTTGGGCAGCGCTTATCACGCGCGGGTCGATCTACCGGGACTGCTGGCTGCCGCCCGCGCGGCCCACCCCCAACTCATGCTGACGCAAGCCGACGTTCTCGGGCCGGACCCGCGACTCATCACCACCCTCCTCGACCGCAGCCTGGCCGCGCTGAGTCCGGCTGCGGGTGATGTACGGCCGCGGCAACGACTGGGGGTCGTCGTAGCCGCAGTTGGGGCGGCATCGACGGCGGCGAATGCGCGGACCAGCGCGGTTGCGCGACAACTCGCGGCGATGACCGGCTGGCTCACCGAGGTCTGCTTCGCCACCACCGAACCTTCTGTCACCCAGGCGATTTCGCGTCTGCGCGCCAGGGGTGCGGATCGGATACTCGTGGCGCCGTGGTTCCTCGCGCCGGGGCTGTTGACCGACCGCCTGGTGGCCGCCGCACCCGAGGTGGTGCATGCGCAGGTCATCGGGCCGGATACGGCATTGACCGAAATCGTTTGGGACCGCTACGACACCGCACTCTCCGGCGCCTTGAGCCTGTCTGCCTGATCTGCGGACGGCCTCCGAACAGTTCCACGCCTGAGGCGATTACCTGCCGAACGACCTAGCACCTCAGGTTGATCCGCTGCGCAGGCGGTTGGCAGCTCGGTGCGCCGTACCGGGCAATGTTCTGCAGGGCCACTACATTTCATTGATCGAAATTCGCCGCATAGCGCCTGCCGATATCGCTGCCCACCGCAACGTCGATCACGGGACTGCGCACCCGCGAATTCTGGCACACCGCGCCATGCGGGGAGGCCGCATCAGACTCGGGGGACGGACTGGGACGCGCTCACCGAATACGGTCCGGCGATCCTCACCGCGGGGTGATCGAGTCGGCCGCGGTCGTGGATCCGGAAGCGATGCGCCGGTCGATGGCGGCCAGTGCGAACTCCCCCCAGCGAATGTTCTCCTGCTCGAAGGAGATTCCGCGCAGCAAGGTCAGGTAGGGACCGATGCGCTCGGTCTCGGCCAGATACGCCTGCTCGCTGCGCTCGTCGAGCAGCCGGGCGCGCAAGCGTTCGTAGCGGGCTAGTTTCGCCCTGGACCAGTCCAGCTTCTCGGCCACCGCGGCGCGTACGGTCGGCGCATCGTCGGCGTCCATGCCCTGCACCTTGACCATCAATTCGTCGCGGACGGCGGTCGGCTTGGCGGGCTCGGCGATGAACGCGCGCAGCGCGGCTCGCCCAGCCGCGGTGATCGCGTGCAGGCGCTTGTTCGGACGACGTTCCTGCTGCACGACCCGGGTCTCGATCAGGCCTTCGGCGGCCATCCGCTCGAGTTCCTTGTACAGCTGCTGGGGCGTGGCCATCCAGAAGTTGGCCACCGAGGCATCGAAGCCTTTGGCCAGGTCATAGCCGGACGCCTCCCCTTCCAGCAGAGCGGCCAGTACCGCGTCACGTAACGCCACCCGCTCAGGCTACCAGTCTCGATGACTATTCAACTTCTTGTCTAGTCGACTATGGACACTCGGGTACATACACGGATAACGTTAGACAAATAATTGACTATGAAAGGTGGAGCCATGCATCCCTTCCGTGCAGCCGTGGAGGCCCGCGACGAGGCCGCAATCGAGGCGCTGCTGGCCGACGACGTGGTGTTCACCAGTCCGGTCGCGTTCAAGCCGTATCCGGGCAAGGCGATCACCGCGGCCATCCTGCGCGGGGTGATCCGCGTATTCGAGAACTTCCGCTACGTACGCGAGATCGCCGACGCGAATGGCCGCGACCACGCCTTCGTCTTCGAGGCCACCGTCGACGGAAAGCAGCTCACCGGATGCGACTTCCTGCATTTCGACGAGCACGGCAAGATCGACGACCTCATGGTGATGGTGCGTCCGCTCTCGGCCGCGCAGGCGTTGGCCGCGCGCATGGGCGAACAGTTCGAGCAGATCAAGGCCGAGGCCACCGAGCAGATTCAGCGTGCGGCGGCGCAGGCGTGACCGATTACGACGCCATCGTCATCGGCGCGGGCAATGCCGGGCTGACGGCCGCGGCCACCTTGCAGCGCGCGGGTGCGCGAACTCTGTTGCTTGAACGGCACAACGTTCCGGGCGGCTGCGGAACTTCTTTCCGCCGTGGACGTTTCGAATTCGAGGTTGCGCTGCATCAACTTTCGGGTGTCGGTGCCGAAGGGCAGCCGATGTCGTTGCGGGAAGGGCTGTTCCAGCAGCTCGGTATCGCCGGCAAGCTGGAATTCGTACAGGAGCACGACCTGTACCGCGCGGTGATTCCCGGGCAACTCGACCTCACGCTGCCCGCCGACTGGGATGCCGCGATCGACGCTATCGAAGCCGAGTTCCCCGGCAACCGCGACCGGACGGCGAAGTTCTTCGAATTGCTCAAACAGGTGACGTTCTGGCAGATCGCCGCCATGCGTGGGATGCCGGTCGAGCAGATCGATCCGGTGCTGTTCGAATACGGGCTGCGGCCGCTGAAGGCGGTGCTCGACGAGTTCTTCGACGACGACCGGATCAAGGTCGCGCTCGGCATGTACTGGACCTATCTCGGGCAGCCGCCGTCGAAGCTGCGGTTCCAGGATCTGGCGCTGACCTTGTTCGCCTACTTCGAATTCAAGCCATGGCATCTGCGCGGCGGCTCGCAAGCCATGTCCACCGCCATCCTCGACGCCTTCCTGCAGGCAGGCGGTGAGGTGCGGTTCAACACCGCGGTCGAGGCCATCCTCACCGATGCGGGCCAGATACTGGGCGTCCGGCTCGATGACGGCACCGAGGTCACCGCACGCGACGTGGTGTCCAACGCCTCGCTGCCGACCACCTACGGCATGCTCGAAGGCATCGATCTGCCCGCTGCGCTACGAGATGATCTGGCCACCAGGCGAATCGGCGTATCCGGTTTCGTGCTGCACATGGGCCTGGACGCCACCCCGGCCGAACTCGGGTTCACCACCAGCACAACCTTCGTCAATATGGACACCGACGACGACCGCACCTACGACGCGTGGCGCTCCTTCCAGCCCGCGCGCGGAATATGCGTCAGTTCTTACGATGTCGCGCCGATCGGATTCGCACCCACCGGCACCACCCATGTCAGCCTGATGACCCTGCAGTACGGCTATATCTGGCGCAATGTGGCACCGTCGGAATACGCGCGCACCAAGTTCGCCTATGCCCAAACGCTGCTCGACCTGTGCGAAACCATCACCCCCGGCATCCGGGATGCGATCGAAGAGGTCGATGTCGCAACACCGTTGACCATGATGCGCTACCTCGGCCACCCCGGCGGCACGATCTACGGCTACGACCAAGACGCCACCGAGAACTGGCTGTTCCGCAACAGCGAACGCGAAACCCACATTCCTGGACTGCATCTGGCCGGTTCGTGGGCAGGCATGGGCGGATTCCAGCCCACTCTCGAAGCCGGCGCACGCGTCGCGCGCCGGCTGCTGCGCGCCAAGTCCGCCTGAACGGAGCACATCATGAAACATCACCTCGCAGAACGCTTCGACGGCGCGGCACAGATCCTCGTCGAAATCGATTCCCGCATCCCCGACACCCGCGACCACCCCGCCGAAACCCGCGCCGCCATCGACGCCTACCACCCCCAGCGGCTGCGGCTGATCGTCAGCGAGATCATCGACGAGACCGCGACCACCAAAACCTTCCGGCTCCAGGGTGTCGACCAACTCGAACTGCCGCCGTTCCTGGCGGGACAGTACGTCAATGTCTTCGTCGACGGCACCAGCCGCCCGTACGCCATCTCCTCGAGCCCCACCATGCTCGAGCATTACGACCTGACCGTGCGGCGCGTTACAGGCGGACGCATCAGCAATCTGCTCATCGACGCGGTGCAGGTCGGGCAGGTCCTCACCACGACCGGGCCGATGGGCACCTTCCACCACAACCCGCTCTTCCATGGCGACGACCTGGTATTCCTCGCGGGCGGTTCCGGTGTCGCCCCGGCGATGAGCATGATCCGCGAGATCGTCGACCACGATCTGGACCGCACGGTCCACCTCGTCTACGGCTCCCGCTCCGCCGACGACATCATCTTCCGCGCCGAACTCGACGCACTCGCCACCCGATATCCCGGTGTCGTCGTCGACCACGTCATCACCGAACCCGACACCGACTGGACCGGGCCCACCGGATTCCTGACCGCCGACACGATCCGGGCTTCGACCGGCGAACTCGACGGCCGCATGGTCTACGTCTGCGGCCCGCAGGCGCTCTACCCGTACGCGCTCGGACAACTCCGCGCACTCGGCCAGCCACGCAAGCGAATCCGCTTCGAAGCCAATGGCGCACCGAGCGACCCGGCCGCCCAACCCCATTGGCCCGCCGACGTGGATCCCGCCGAGGAGGTGACCGTCACCATCGGCGGCACCAGCTTCCGTACGCCACGCAACCGGCCACTGCTGGATGCGTTGGAGGACAACGGTATTCGGCCCGAGGCCGCATGCCGATCCGGTGAGTGCAGCCTGTGCCGGGTGCGGATCGTCAAAGGCGAGGTACACACCGCCGAGGAAGCGAAACTACGACTGTCCGACGAGCAGTTCGGCTACACCCACTCCTGCGTGGCCTACCCGATCAGCGATGTGGAAATCGATCTGTGAACTCAGGCGGCAGTGTCCGGCAACGTGTCGATCGGCGGCAGCGGTCGCTCGCAGATCTCGCGCGCCTCGTCCGGCGGAATACCGAACATGCGCAGCAGATCCTCGGTGACCTCGTCCGCGGCCGCGGCATCGTCGCGTTCGGGATTGTCGTGCAGGAGCTGACCGAGGCATAGCGAGGCGCCGGCGACGATGGTCATCGCCAGCTCCACATCGCGGACCTGGAACCGTCCCGCGCGCACTGCGGCATCGATATCGCGGCGCGCGCGGGGCGCGAGGCCCTTCGTGGAGCTGACGAGGGCCAGACCGTGATTGAGCAGCACCTTGCTCAACGTGGGATTTTTGCGGTGCAGACGACCGGTCAACCGGAAGCTCTGCGCGAAGATATGCGCTGGATCGTCCATGCCCTCGGTCAGCACGTCGAGGGTTGAGCCATGTCGATCGAGCGCCTCCTCGATCGCGGCGCGGAACAAATCCTCACGACTTTCGAAGTGGTTGTAGAACGATCCCATCCCGACATCGGCGGCCTGGGTGATCTCCAGGATCGGCACATTCGGTTTCCCGGCGGCGAGGAAAGACTGGGCCGCGCTGACCAGCGCTGCCCGGGTACGTGCTTTTCGCCGCTCCAAACGATTGGGTTCGGCACCGGTTTGCTCGCTCATCACCTCTCCCTGGTCCATCTCGCAATCCTAACCTGTCGACTCAGTAATGACGAATTCCTCAGAAAATCTTGACTGAAGGCACCCTCGTAAGTGACGATATATTCAGTTACTTGAAGGGAGAGGCCGATGATCGACCAGCACGACCCGCACGCGGATCTGCACAGCGAGTTCGGCGCCGAGGCGGGTGAGCATCCAGGACGTGCCCGGAATCCGATCATCAAGGTGCACGATCTGGCGTGGCTGGAGTTCGAGAAGCCCGACCTGGCCGCCGCCGAAATCTTCGCTTGCGCTTTCGGTTTCACGACCGTGCTGCGCACCGCCGACGAATTGCAGCTGCGTGGCACAGACCCGGGCGCACCGTGTGTGGTCATTCGCCGGGGTTCGCGGTCGAGGTTCATCGGCCCCGCATTCCAGGCGGCGGCATCCACGGATCTGCTCCGGCTCGCGCAGGCCACCGGACCCGAGCCAGCGCCGCTGCCGGAGAGTATCGGCGGTTTCTCCGTCGACCTGTCCGACCCGAGCGGTTTGCGGGTGCGAGTGGTCGCTGATACGCATGTGCTCGCCGCCCTGCCCGCCCAGCGGCCACACACCCTCAATTTCGGCCACGAAACGCCGCGCATGAACCGGACCCAACGCCCGCCGCGGGAACCGGCACAGGTGCAGCGGCTCGGGCATGTGGTGGTCCAGACGACCCGCTATCGGAAGACGCTCGACTGGTATCTGAAACACCTGGGTCTGATCGTCAGCGATTTCCACTACTACTCGGGTCAACGCGACCGCGGCCCGGTCATGAGCTTCATCCGTTGCGACCGCGGCCGCACCCCCGCCGACCACCACACGCTGGCGCTGTCGCTCGGCCCGGTCAACCGGTATATGCACTCCGCCTATCAGGTCGCCGACCTCGATGCCCTGGCCGCGGGTGGTGAATATCTGCTCGACCACGGTTACCAGCGGTCATGGGGCATCGGCAGGCATATCAAGGGCAGCCAGATCTTCGACTACTGGCGCGATCCGGACGGGTTCTTGGTCGAGCACTTCAGCGATGGCGACATGTTCGACAGCACGCTGGAGCCCGGCTGGGCGCCGATGACCGCATCCGGGCTGGCCCAATGGGGACCGCCCGCCACCAAGGACTTCCTCGGCCTCAAACCCGGCCGGGAATCGGTTCGCGAACTGCGCGGCATATTCGACGCGCTGCGTGCGGACAACGAATTCGATCTACGCCGCCTGCGCGGTCTACTGAAAGTTGCCAAATCATGAGTATTTCCGTTCTCCGTACCGCCGATGCCTGGTGGGTGTCGACATCCGCGGGGGCCGCGCGGGTGGATACCGCTGCGACCACCACCGGTCAGTTGCTCGCCGACCGAGCAGCGCTGGCTGCGGCTGCGTCGAGTACCGAGATCGTCCCCGTCGAGAGCCTGGCGCTGATGTCACCGGTGACCGCACCGTGCCGGGTGGTCGCGCAGATGACGAATTTCGCATCTCACGTGCGGGATTCGGGCGGCGACCCCGAGACTGTGCCCTTGACGTTCTTCCGCAAATCCTCCGGTTCGATCAGCGGACCGCTCGACGATGTCATCCGGCCCGCGCACGTGCAGTTGCTGGATTACGAGGTGGAGATCGGACTGGTCTTCGGTAAGGAGATGCCGGTCGGCACCGCGATCACCGCCGACAATCTCGCCGAGTACGTCGCCGGACTCGTTGTCACCAATGATGTTTCGGCGCGCGATGTGCAATTGCCGAAAACCCAGTTCTACGAGGCGAAGTCGTATCCGACCTTCACACCGGTGGGGCCGGCGCTGGTGCTGCTGGATGCCGACGAGTTGAAGCGGTTCACCGATCTGCGGTTGCGGCTGTGGGTCAATGGTGAAGCGCGCCAGGATATGACGGTCGCCGATATGATCTACAGCCCCGTCGAGACGCTGCAGGCGCTGACCCGATTCCAGCGACTCGATGCGGGTGATCTGCTGCTCACCGGCACCCCGATCGGCACCGCGATCAGCGCCCCGCCGAAACCGGTCGAGATCATCGCCTCGCTGCTCCCGGCGACGACGAAGTGGAAGCTGTTCTTCAAGGGGCAGGCCAAGAACCCGAAGTATCTGCGCGACGGCGACATCATCGAGGCCACGGTGGCTACAGACGACGACGCGATCGATCTGGGTCGCCAGCGTACGGTTGTGCGGTACGCGCGGTGAACATGACGACAACGGATCTGCTGTGGCCGCGTTACTCGGGCCCCGGCGACCTGGCCGAGATCGAATCCCGGCCGCTGGCCGAGCGTGGTCTGCCGGAATCGACCTACGCATTGCTGGCCCGGGCCACCGAACTCTGGCCCGATCGAAACGCGCTCACCGTATTGCCGGAGGCGGCCCGGTGGCGAGAACCCTTGCAGCGCAGTTACTCCGAGCTCCTGTCCGACGTACACCGCTATGCGAATCTGCTGCACAGGCTCGGTATCCGACGCGACGACGCGGTCGCGTTGATGGCGTCCAACTGCGCGGAGTTGATCCCCGCGACGCTCGCCGCGCAGCTGGCCGGTATCGCCGCACCCATCAATGGTGCGATGTCCGGTCGGCATATCGCGGAACTGCTGCGCCGCTCCGGTGCCCGAGTGCTGATCGCGGCCGGTCCCGAACTCGCCACCGACACATGGGAATCCGCACTTGCCCTGGCGAATGACGGGCTGCTCGACGCCGTACTAGTGCTGCGCCCCACCGGCGCTGCCGAGCCGCACCCACTACCTGTGCTCGACGGTGTACATATTGGCTACCTGAATGAGCTTGCCGCCGAGGACGATTCGACCGCCTTCGCCGGACAGCTCCCGGCATCCGACGATCTGGCCGCGCTGTTCCACACCGGCGGTACCACCGACGTGCCGAAACTGGCCGCGCACACCCATTCCGGCGAGATCGCCAATGCGTGGATGATCGCCGCCAACTCCCTGCTCGACGCGGATGCGACGATCTTCGCCGCACTCCCCCTGTTCCATGTCAATGCCCTTGTGGTGACGCTGCTCGCGCCGCTGTTCAAGGGGCAGCCGGTGGTCTGGGCCGGTCCGCTCGGCTACCGCGATCTCGCGCTGTACGGCGAATTCTGGAAGATCGTGGCGCACTATGGCATTGCCGCGATGAGCGCGGTCCCGACCGTATATGCCGTCCTGGCGCAATGCCCCGTCGACGCCGACATCAGCAGTCTGCGCTACGCGATGGTCGGCGCGTCACCGCTGCCGTCCGCGGTGCGGACGAACTTCCAGACGCATACCGGTGTCACCCTGCTCGAAGGCTATGGACTCACCGAGGCGACCTGCGCGAGCGCCCGTAGCTATCCGGACCGGCCGCGACCGGGTGCGGTCGGGCAGCGGATGCCCTACCAGCAGGTGCGCGTGGTGCGCGCGGGCGACCGGGAGCCGCTGGCCGCCGGTGCGATCGGCGTGCTGGAGATCAGTGGCCCAACGGTTTTCGCCGGGTATGTGATCGGCCGAAATGAGCAGGGCCACCTTCTCGACGGGCTCGGCACCATGGTCGACGGCTGGCTCGATACCGGTGACCTCGCCCACATCGATGCGGACGGTTTCATCCATCTGCACGGCCGCGCCAAGGATCTCATCATCCGTGGCGGGCACAATATCGACCCGGCGCTGATCGAGGACGCACTGCTGTCACATCCGCAGGTGACCGGGGCCGGTGCCGTCGGACGTCCCGATGTCCACGCCGGTGAAGTACCAGTCGCCTATGTCACGCTCCAAGCCGATGCCGATGTCACCGAGTCGGAACTGCTCACGTGGGCCAGCGAACGGGCGCCCGAGCGAGCGGCCGTGCCGAAATCCGTTGTGGTCCTGGATGCTTTGCCGGTTACCGATGTCGGTAAGCCCTACAAGCTCGGGCTGCGCGCCGATGCGACTCGACGTGAACTGCAGGACGCACTCGAGCAGGTCGCCGGAGTGCACAGCGTCACAGCGGCAGTAGAAGACGGGGCGATCGTCGCGACCGTCGAACTGGACGCTGCCTCCGACGGTGTCGCCACCGCAATCCTCGGCCGGTATGCAATCCGCTGGAAAGTCGTGGTCCGGCAATGAATCTCGCGATCGGAGCGAGTCGATGAACTCGGTTCCGGTGGTGATCGTCGGTGCGGGCCCCTCGGGCCTCACCGCCGCGACACTGCTGGCCGAATACGGCATCGAAACCCTGGTGCTGGATCGCTGGGACGGCATATATCCGCAGCCACGGGCGGTACATCTCGACGGCGAAATCCGCCGGATACTTGCCCGTCTCGGCGTCGGGGACGACTTCGACGCGATCTCGCGTCCGGCGCTGGGCCTGCGATTGATCGACCCCGATATGCGGGTACTCGCCCAATTCGATCGCGATCCGGCGGGCGGCGCCAACGGCTACCCGGAGGCGAACCTGTTCGACCAACCGGAACTCGAAGCAATCCTGCGCGCCAATGTGCGGCGGTATCCCGGCATCACCCTCCGCGGCAACGCTGAGGTCGTCGGCGTGAAGCAGGAAAACGACTGTGTTCGTATCCATTTCACCGATCGCGTGACCGGTGCCACCGAGTCGGTTCTGGCCGAATATGTACTGGGTTGCGATGGCGCCAACAGCGTGGTCCGGTCCGCGATCGGAGCCACGATGCGCGATCTGAACTTCGCACAGCGCTGGCTCGTAGTCGATGTGGATACCGCTGCCGACTTCGGGGAATGGGAGGGGGTACACCAGGTTTGCGACCCGGTTCGAGCCGCGACCTACATGCGGATCGGAACGACTCGCTACCGCTGGGAATTCCGACTCCGCCCCGGCGAAGCCGCCGCAGATTACAGCGATTTGACGACCCTGCGGCCACTGATCGCGCCGTGGACCGGGAACACCCCATCCGAGGAACTCCGGCTCGTGCGCGTCGCCGAATACACTTTCCGCGCTCAACTCGCCGACCGCTGGCGTTCCGGCCGGATGTTCATTCTCGGCGATGCCGCCCACCTGACCCCACCGTTCATCGGCCAGGGCATGGGCGCTGGGCTACGCGATGCGACCAACCTGGCCTGGAAGCTCGCGGGCGTCCTCGCCCAGGACCTGTCGGCGAGCGTCCTGGATACCTACGAAATCGAACGAAAACCGCACGCGCACGCCATGATCCGGCTGGCCAAGTTCACCGGACGGGCCATGACCGACTGCGGTGAGTTCGGAAATCTGCTGCGCCGCCTCCTGGCGCCGCGGTTGCACCACCTGCCCGGCTTCGCCGAACTGGTCACCAACGGACAGACGCCGCCGCTGCACCGATCCGAACTTGTTGTGGCGCATCGCTTTTACCGTGGGCTGGCGGGCAAACTGGTCCCGAACGCACTCCTCGACGGCCATCGCTTCGACGATATCGCGGCGGGCCGTTTCGCGATCGTCACCGCTGTCCAGCCGACGCCGGCACAGCGGCGCGAGATCGAAAAGCGCGGCGGTGTCATCGTCATCGCTCAGGGTGCGTTGCGACGCTGGCTCAGGCGCGGACGCGGTGCCCTGATCCGTCCCGACGGCACAGTGCAGCGAACCAGCCGTCAGCTGTCCGACCTCATCGCCGACTTGCCGCGATTCAAGGCATCCGCTCCGGGTGATTCTTCACCCGTGCTGAGTCCCGACGCGTAAGCAGCGGATCTCAGCCCAGCAGCCCGTTCACGATGGTGTGCGCGGTGGCGACACCGCGATCATCACCCATCTGCAGGGCGGTATTGGCCGCGCTGATCACCGCGTCGAATTCGAAAGCCATGGCATCGGCGTCGCGACCGGTGAGATCGCCCTGTTCCTGTGCGTGCCGAATCTGCTTGGCCAAGAAGTCGAGCCATTCGCTGCGATCCTCGGCGATGGCATCGCGGACCGGGCCGGGCTTGCTGTCGAATTCGGCGATGGTAGCCACCCGGAAGCAGCCGCCCGGAAATGTCGGGTCGGTGATGTGGTCGAACCAGCGGTCCATGATGGCGCGCAGGCGGGGTAAGCCGCGCGGTTCGCTGAGGCTGGGCGCGATCACTCGTTCGACGAAGGCCTCCCGGGCCACCTTCACCGCGGCGACCTGCAGCGCTTCCTTGGTGCCGAACAGGGTGGCTATGCCGCTTTTGCTGATGCCGAGATCGGTCGCGAGACGGCCGATGCTCAGGCCGGTCAGCCCCTCGATGGAGGCCACGTCGGCGGCATGTCTGGCGATCGAGGCCCGGGAGCGGGCGCCCTTGGCGAGGCGCTGATCGGTGCCCTGCGCGGTGGTTGTCGACTCGGCCATGACGCCATTCTTCCACTTCCGGGTTGCAAATACGAACGTACGGTCGTACGTTTATTGCACGAACGGTCGTACGTTTAGATTTCGCCTCACCGAAGGATCTCCTCATGACCGAAGTGTCCGAGCGGACCGACAGTCCGCCGACCTCGAAGGCCGCCGTGCGCACGCTCGTCATCGCCTGTGGCGCAGCGTTCATCGCCTTCCTGGATCTGTCCGTCGTCAACATCGCGTTTCCCTCGATCGCCCGCGACTTTCCCGGTACCGCGACAACCACGCTGACCTGGGTGGTCAGTGGGTATGCCATCGCCTTCGCGGCACTGCTCACCCCAGCGGGCCGCTTCG
Organism: Nocardia sp. NPDC102475; assembly: GCF_055584605.1. Classification (NCBI taxonomy): domain Bacteria; kingdom Bacillati; phylum Actinomycetota; class Actinomycetes; order Mycobacteriales; family Nocardiaceae; genus Nocardia; species Nocardia sp. NPDC102475. The sequence goes on from NZ_JBVJLS010000002.1 coordinate 294,535, forward strand.
CCGACACCCTCGGACGGCGCAGGCTGTTCCTGATCGCACTGGCCGGTTTCGCCGTGACATCCCTGCTGTGCGGACTCGCCCCCACCGCGGGTTGGCTCATTGCCGGACGCCTGCTGCAAGGCGCGACGGCGGCGCTGATGGTGCCGTCCGCACTCGGACTCGTCCTCACCGTCACCCCGCGCGAGAAGATCGGTGCGGCCATCGGAGCCTGGTCTGCCGCAGGCGGTTTCGCCGCGGTGGTCGGTCCGGCGATCGGCGGCGCGCTGGTCGAGACCTTCGGCTGGCGAGCGGTATTCGTCGTCAATATCCCGGTGGCGATCGTGCTGATCGCGCCGGGGCTGCGCATTCCCGTGCCCGATATCCGTCAGCCCGGCAGCGCGCTGCCAGACCCTGTCGGGACCATCGCCATTGCCGTTGGACTCGGCGGCGTGGTCGCCGGGGTGACCGAGGGACAGCGATGGGGCTGGACCGCACCCGGCACACTCGCGGTACTCGGCGTCGGCGCACTGCTGATCGTGGCCGCGCTGATTCGCTCTGTGCGCCACCACAATCCGGCCATCGCGGTCGAATTGTGGCAGAGCAGGCCGTATGCGCTGGCCAACGCCGCCTCGTTCGTGTTCGGTGCGACCATGTTCGCCTGGCTGCTCGCCGGACCGCTGTTCCTCGATGCGATCTGGCAGTATTCGGTGCTCGGCTCGGCCGCGGCATTGACGGTGGGCGCGGTGTCCTCGATGGTGACCGCGACGATTGCCGGTCGTGTCACGGCGGCGAGCACGCGGCGCTGGCTCGGTGTTCTCGGGGCGCTGATGTACACCGGCACCAATGTGTGGATGAGCACCGATGCCTTCGGGCCGACACCGGCTCTCTGGTCCGCGTGGGTACCGGCCGGGCTGTTCGGTGGCGGTGGCGTCGGGATCGTCGTGACGGTGCTCGGTACCGCCGCCGCGAGTTCGCTGCCGCCGCAACGCTTCGCGGCCGGGATCGGGATGAATCTGACCGCCAGGCAGGTGGGCGGTGCGCTCGGTGTCGCGGTGCTGGCCGCGGTCTTCGCCGCCAATGCCGACGATGCGCTGGCGGCCTTCCACACGCTGTTCGCAGTTTGCGCGGGCATCGGTATCGCGTCCGCAGTGGTTATCGCGATTCCGGCACGCATCCCTGCTGCCGTTCCTACCCAGAGCTAGGAGTCACCGTGACGCACAACGATATTCGTACCGAAGCCAACGACCCGATGCTGTTGTCGAACACCGCCGCACTCGAACTGCTCGCCGACGCGCCCTGGCAGCGCTATGCGGTACTCGGTGATTCGATCGCGCATGGCGTCGGCGATCCGAGCCCCGGGTACGACACCGCCGCATGGGCAGATCGCGTCGCCGCGGTATTGACGGCGGCGAATCCCGCACTGGCATATCTGAATACCGGCCGGATCGGCGCGACGTCCGCGCAGGTACGCGCCGATCAGTTGCCGCAGGTGCTCGAATTCGCACCGGACCTGGTGCATATCAGCTGCGGCGGAAACGATCTGTTCACTCCCGGCGGCAATCTCGACGAGTTGCGCACGAATCTCGATGCGATCTTCGGCGCGCTTGCCCGCGGCGGGGCACAGGTGAGCACCTTCACCCTCGCCGATGTGTGGGAGGCGGAACGGATGGCGCCGATGCGACCGATGCGGGACCGGATGTCGGCGCTCAACGACATCACCCGCGAATTGGCCGCTCGTTACGACGCCGTGCTGGTGGAGTTCTGGGACCATCCGCTGCGGCTGCGGCCGGATGTGATGAGCGCCGATCTCATTCACTTCACGATGAGCGGTCATGCGGTGGTGGCCACCGAAATGCTGCGCGCACTGCACGGACTGCTGCCCGAACCCGCGCATTGATCGAAACCCGGCACCGGGCCGCGTTCGAGCTGATCTGCGTACGCGGCCCGGTGGTCTTCTCCTCGACGTCTGCGACCGCCGAGGGCGGCATCTTCTCGGCGCTGACAAACCGCCGAGCCGGATACCTGATCGGCGTTCGCAAACGCCGAATCCCCTATCACGATTTCGGTCATCAGGAAGCACGCATCACGATCATTCGCAATCCACGAACCGAACGCAAGATTCAGTTCGCCGTGCGGTCACTCACCGTATCGATCGACGAGCTCGGCACCGAGCAGGGCCAACTCGGCCTGCACCGATTGCGGTGCCAGCACCTCGATTTCGGCACCCCAACCCGCCAATTGTTGGGCGATCATGCGCGGTGTCGGTGCGGTGATGCGGACCTGAACGCGACCGTCGGCAACCGGACCGTCCACCTCACAGTGCCGCCCCTGCTGCTTGCGCAGGACCGGAAGTAGTTGCGGCGCAATGAGTGCGGTGGCGGATGTGGCGGCACGACGTTGTTCGACCTCGCCGACCACCTCCGCCCAGGCGGTGGACAGATCGAAATCCGCAGGGCGGCGGGCAATTTCGTTGGTGATCGTGGCATCTACGATGCGATCGATGCGGAAGGTGCGCCTGCCACGATCGGTGCCTGCGATGAGATACCAGATGGCGTCCTTGTCGACCAAGCCCCACGGGTCGACGACGCGCCGGGTGCGCTCCCCCGCCCGCTCATATGTCAGCTGCACTTTGCGGCGTTGGACTACCGCGCGCTGCAGCAATGCGACGAGCTGCGGCCGGGTCTGATCGTGCTCACCCCAGCGCGCGGGATCGATCACCACCGCGTCGGCCGCGGCCTCCGCATCGGTGCGGAAGGTCTGTGGGAGCGCGCGCACCAGCTTGCGCAGCGCCGATTTCACCTCGGGCACCGCGCTCGCGGACGGGCCCGCCAACAGGAACAGCGCGCGAGCCTCCGGTTCGGTGAGGCCACTGAGATCCGTGCGCGCGCCGCCGACCAGCGACCAGCCGCCGCCGCGGCCCGGCTGCGGATAGACCGGAACTCCCGCGGCCGAGAGCGCCTCGAGGTCGCGGCGCGCGGTTGCGACCGATACCTCGAGTTCGGCGGCGATCTCGGAAGCCGTCACCCGGCCGCGGGTTTGCATCAGCAACAGGGTCGCCACCAATCGGTCTGCTCGCATGAGCACAATTCTGCCCAAAAAAGTGCTCATTCGGTGAGCACTTCAAGCGGAATCATGGATCGCACAACCAAGGAAGACCCCGATCAGAGGAGCCAAAGATGTTGCGAGGAATGGCCACCGTTTCGTTCTATGCCGACGACCTCGAGGCCGCGAAGGACTGGTACACCGAGGTCCTCGGCCTCGAGCCCTACTACGCGGTGTCCGGCGGATACTACGAATTCCGCATCGGCGACTACCAGCACGAACTGGGGATCATCAATCGCAAATTCGCCCCCACAGGCGCACAGAACGCACCCGGCGGAGCCATCCTGAACTGGCACGTCGACGATGTGCAGGCAAGTTTCGACCGGCTTTTGGCCCTCGGCGCCAAGGAATACGAGCCGATCACGCCACGCGGCAACGGAGACTTCATCACCGCCGCGGTAGTAGACCCCTTCGGCAACGTCCTCGGCATCATGCGGAACCCCCACTACCTGGAAATCCTCGGCCGCGCCTAAAGCACCCGCCCCGGTCGCGCTTTGCCCGAGAATGCAATGGTGGCGGCGCGTTCTCGGGTCTGCCCGCCCCTTTCGCGCGCCGGGAGCATGCCTTCCCACGAGAAGGCCTGGCGGTGGGATGCTCTCGGGGTCCGCCCACACTATCGCGACCACACCCAAGGCATACGTTCCCGCGAAAATGTTTGGTGTTGGGATGCTCCCGGATTCGCTCGCCCTTTCGCGACCCCTCCCGCGATTCGCCTTTCGCTCAGAATGCGATGCTGCCGGGGACGCTCGCAGGGTCCCGCCCGCCTCATCATGACGCCACCCGAAGCATGCCCAGTCCCGAGAATGCGGCGATGGCAGCGCCGGGTTAGCCCCTTCACGACGCCACCCAAGGTATGCCTTCCCCCCGGGAATGCCTTCCCCCCGGGAATGCCTTCCCCCCGGGAATGCCTGGCAGCGGGGCGCTCTCGGAGTCTGCCCGCACTCACGGACCGCATCCCGACGTTCGCCATGCTCTGAGAATGCAATAGCGGCCGGGCCCTCACAGAGCCCACCTGCCCCCTCGCGACGCCACCCAAAGCATGCCCTGCGCCGAGAATGCGTTGGTGGAGAGGCTCTCTCGATGTTTGCCTCCACTAGCGCATGGTGATCATCGGTCCAGGTCAGTGGCCGAACCAGCGCTCCAGGATTTTGGCGACGCCGTCGTCGGCGACATCGTCGGCGACTTCGTCCGCCCAGTTGCGGACTTCGTTCGGTGCGTTCGCCATTGCTACGGAATGTCCTGCCCAGTGCAGCATTTCGCGGTCGTTGTAGCCGTCGCCGATGGCGAGGGTGGCGGCACGGGGGATGCAGAGTGCGGTGCGCAGTCGCTCCAATGCCCAACCCTTGGAGACGCCCCGGCGCGAAACGGTAAGCCACGGGCCGAATTCGCCGTGTACCCAGCTCGCACCCGGTACCCGCAGTCGGGTGAGCAGGCGCAGCATCTCTTCCAGGGAACCGTCGGGCCACCAGCCGTTCAGTCGCGGGGTCGGCTCGCTGCTCAACGCGCCGTCATCGACGAGAACGTATTCGCCGATAGAGAATTCGCCCGGACTGGCACCCGTGGCCCAGGTGCCGATGCCGACCTTCTCCACCGCGAAGATCATCTCCGGAAACAGAGCCCGCAAGGCGACGACCGCCGGCCCCGGATCGAAGGTCTGCACCGCCACCGGCTCTCCCTTCGCTACATCGATGTGCACCGCACCGTTGGAACACAACGCATGTCCATCGATTAGCCCGAGCTCCTGCAGCACCGGTCGCGTCGTCATCAACGTCCGTCCGGTCGTCACAACCACATGTGCCCCCGCCGCCACCGCCGCCCGCACAGCACCGATCACCCGTTCACTGACCGGCGATCCCGTCTGCAGTAACGTTCCATCGACATCCAGCGCGATAAGCTGAGGTCCCCCGTGTACCACCAACCCATTGTGCATCGCTATGGCACTCGGCGTCATCGAAATTCGACCGGTCCGAATGTGCCCATCACTCGCTGACAGACCAGCGAAACGAACAGTCGCACTCCTTCATCGAACCCGCGCCCCTCATCAGCGCCCAGAAGAAGTGCGAATTCTGACAAACGGAGCGGATCTCTGCCCGGGCATGACAATCCACCTCGTAACCAACAGCCATGCGGACCAGCGACTTTCACCCAACCGCCGATGCTGCAGCAGTGACTACTCGCAGGCGCTGCCCCGTCGCTACGCTGCGGTCTCCACCCCTCAGCCAGGGCCCACCCACTAGAGCCGCCACCCACTGATCCGCCAAAGGATCTCGGCACGAAGTGCCACCTGCACCGGTGCAGCCAAAGCAGCGATGCCGGCCGCGCACCGACAGCACGCACAGCAGCACTCCATCTCGGGGTCTTGGCGTCGAAGCGGGGGGCGCCACCGTCCTCGATCGGCATGGTGTCGAGGTCGGTGCTGCACGCGCAGCTTCGTATTCGACTCTGTGGCAGGCGAAGAAGTCCACGACCATGTCCCGAACGCGCGGTCACGCTGAATATCGGCGTGACCACGAATGTCACGCCAACTCCGACGGTAACCCGCACTTACCAACGCTAGGAGTGCGAACCCAAAGAGTGCAGATCCGTGCACGCACGCGGCGGTCGGACGCAGCACCAGTGGCCGTGCGTATCAACGACTTTCACCACTCCGCCACCTCAACCCTCGCCGCTGCCGCCACACGGCGAACCCGGGCAACCAAGTTCGCCACGAGATGCTGCCGGATCTGTTACTGCCACGACATTCGCAACCGGTCGGCTACGAACCGGCGGCCCGAATGCCGCACTCCGTCTGGGAATCGCGCCCCGCACGGGCACGCCCCGAGGAGTGCGAATGCCGAGAATCCGTGACACTCAACGATCACGACCCGGTCGTGCTGCCCCCGCACAGACCTGCGCGCTACTGATACACCCGAAAGTCCCTACCAGATGATCACCTGCGGCCACCGCCCACCGCCGATGCCGTTCCACCGACCGTGCAATCGCAAGCTAAAACTCCGGCCCGCGCTCAGTAGACGATCGCGGTCCGCCGCCAACCTCCATGCTGGCGAGGCGCCGCGGGCCGCCCCGAGGAGTACCACCACGGACTACCTACGGGCACCGCCCACAATCGGCCAACACCATTCCACCGACCCGTGCAATCGCAAGCCCCTCACCCCGGCCCACGCTCAGTAAACGATCGCGATCCGCCGCCAACCTCCATGCTGGCGAGGCGCCGCGGGCCACTCGAGAAGTACTACCCGGACTGCCCGCGGGCGCCCGCCCACGAACGGCCGACACCATTCCACCGACCCGTGCGATCGCAAGCTCTCACCCCGGCCCGCGCTCAGTAGACGATCGCGGTCCGGGGTGAACCTCCATACTGGCGAGGCGCTGCGGCCCATCGAGGAGCACTACGGCGGACTACCTGCGGGCACCGCCGCCGCCGAGGCCACCCGAACCGTGTGAGGAGATACCACCGGAGGAGGCGCCGCCAGGGCTGGTGCTGCCGCCGGAAGTGGTTCCGCCGGAGAACTTGCCGCTGGAGGAGGGGCCTCCGGTCGAACCGCCGACCGTGCCGCCGCTCGTCGAGCCGCCCGGCCTACCACCGCCCGTCGAACCACCTGACATACCACCGCCCGTCGAACCACCTGACATACCACCGCCCGTCGAACCGCCCGAAGTACCACCGCCCGTCGAACCGCCCGAGGCACCACCATTCGTGGAACCTCCCGAAGCACCACCATTCGTGGAACCTCCCGAAGCACCACCATTCGTGGAACCTCCCGAAGCACCACCATTCGTCGAGCCACCCGACGCGCCACCCCCCGTCGACCCCGATCCACCACCGCTCGCGGAACCTCCCGAAGCACCACCATCCCCAGAACCGCCCGAGGTGCTGCCGTCGGTCGAACCACCTGAAGCGCCAGTGCTTGTCGAGCCGCCCGAGGTACTACCCGACGAACCGCCGCTGTGGGAATTTCCCGACGTCGAACCGCTGGTGCCCGAAGTCGTACCGCCGGACGCATCACCTGTGCTGCCATTCGAGGTGGTTCCGCCCGATGGCGCAGTTCCGGTGGATGTTTCGCCGGTAGTCGTCCCCGGTACACCACCGCCCGTCGAGGCGCCGCCGGTCGCCGGGGTCCCGGCCCCCGGAGTTGTTGCGGTGCCAGCTGGAACGGCGGGAGTCGAATTAGCCGGGGCGGGAACGGAACCCGGAAGGCTGACGCTCGGGATCGGCGTACCAGCAGGAGGCTGGTTGGGCACGGCGGGGATCGTCTGCGGACTTTGGATGAATGGCAGCGGGTTCAGGAACTGGGCGGGGTTGGCGTAGGTGACGCCACCGGAATGTGCTGTTCCACCGCGTGGTTCGCTGTGTCTGCCACCGTGTGCCTCGGCCACGGACGGGCCGATCGTTGGTCCGATCGGCGTCGTATTGGCGACGGGAGCGATCCCGTAGGCCGGTCGCCCGGAATAGCCGAAGCCCGCCGTCGTGGTCGCCCAACCAACCGCCGCGGATCCGGCCTCCGCGAGCGCTTCGACATCGGGCTCGAGCAGCAGGTTGTCTATCGGGAAGCTGCCCGGCAAGGCATCCACCAGGGACGGCATCTGCGAAATGTTCGGGCCGCCGAATACCGTGACGGCCGATACGGCAACCGCGGAAGCCACTGCGGCACTGGAGAATACAGCGACCTTCGGCGCTCGATGCCGGCCACCGGTCGACAGCGGTGCGAAGCTGCGGGCCGCATAGCCTGCGGCGCCGACGGCGACGGTCTGCCCCGGATCGCTCGACATCACCACCGGTCGGCCGAGTTCGGCAAGAATGCGCGCGACCTCGACGGGCCGGGTGGCGCCACCGACCAGCAGGATGCAGCTGATATCGGACAGGCACCGTCCCGTCGACTCCACACATTCGTGGACCACATCGAGGGAATCCCGGATGTGCTGGGCACGCATACTCGTGATATCGACAATCGAGGTCATCTGCAGCATCGACCCGTTGTCGCCGGGTTCGGCGACCCGGGCATATCGCGCGATCATCGAACCGAGCGGCCGACCGCCGAAGTCGTATGAGCGCACGGACTTTCCGACGATCGGGTGATCGTCCCAGTCCGGTCCGACCCGCACCATCGACACATCGAGACTGGACCCGCCGAGGTCGTACACCAGTACGAAGCCGGACTCCAGCGGTCCGCGTTCCTGTTCGAGCCACTCCGCGGCCGCGACCGGTTCGGGTACGAGCAGCACATCCGCGGCACCGGCCAGATTCAATGCCTGCCGCAGCAGCGACAGCTGCTTGTCGGAATAGCATGCGGGATAGGTGGCCACGGCTCCCGCGGTCGGTGGGAAGGATTCGAGCAGGCCGTTCACCACGGCGGCGACCAGGTTCGCGGGTGACCAGAGCCGACCGCCCACGACGACCGACTCCGGGTCGCGCGCCAGATCGGCGAAATCCGTTACAGCCATGTCGAATTGGGGAATTCCCCCGATTCGGATGCCGCCCGCACTGTCGAAGGTCACTGCCGTGCGGCGCGACCGCACCGACGACAACGGTCGCTCGCCGGTCACCATTGCGGATACGGAGTTCACTGAACCGATGCTGAAACCCAGACCTGTAGTCATTCGCTATCCCGTCAACGCACCGAGACCACGTCCATCACACAGGAGATCCATGTGGCCGCGGTCGCTTCCCAAACAGCACCCACAGGTTAGCTGCTGCCGGATCGATTCGGATGTCGATTTGATATGAAACGTTTGGCTTCCGTTGACCCTGTTTAAAACTCCCAGCTAGATCGCATGAGAAAGATTCATCCAGACCCCTGGACGTTCGGCGTTTCGCGACCGAAGGCTCGATTTCACTGCGGTAAGCCAGATTCCGCTACCGCACAGTAACTCGAATCGAGCCCCAGATCTGCCATACCGAACAGAACCACCCAGAACCGACAACACACACCGACTGGTCGGTAACCAAACCGTAGCCAGCGCTACAGGTTTCATAGTACGAGCGTCCCAACCGACGGAATATGACGCGTCAAACGCAACGGCTGATTTCCGCCAGCAGCACCATTCCCCGACCGCTTGACTGGATTCAGCGATGAGCAAGCGCTCGAACGAACCGAGTTCCCGAGCCGCCTCATCGCTCATGAAATCTGAAGAACGAGAAGGGAATTCGAAGACGATGTCGACACGTTTCGCGGACAAGGTCATGCTCATCACCGGGGCCAGCTCGGGCGTCGGCAAGGCGGTGGCCCTGCGGGCGGCGACCGAGGGTGCGGCGGTGGTGCTCGGCGCACGTGGTAAAGACGCGGGCGAGCAGGTCGCGGCCGATATCCGCGCGGCGGGTGGCCGGGCGATCTTCATGCCGACCGATGTCACCGTCGAGGACGAGGTCGCCCGGCTGACGCAGGCGGCCCTCACCGAATACGGTCGGCTGGACGCGGCATTCAACAATGCGGGCGCCGTCAATGCCTTCGGCCCGATCGAGCAGATCGACGAGGCGGGCTGGCGCGCCGACCTCGAACTCAATCTCACCAGCGTGTTCTACGGTCTACGCCACCAGGTTCCGGCGATTGTCACCTCCGGCGGCGGCGCGATCCTCAACAACGCCTCGAACCTCGGCGTGGTCGGCATGGGTTCGGTGGCACCGTATGTGGCGGCCAAGCACGGCGTCGTCGGGCTGACCCGCGCGGTGGCGCTCGAGGCCGCTGAACAGGGGGTTCGTGTCAACGCGCTGGTCTCCGGCGCCGTCGATACGCCCGCTTTCCGCAACTCGATGGGTGCGACGCCCGAGGGTGAAGCGGCCATCGCCGCACTGCATCCGCTCGGCCGGATCAGCAAGCCGGAGGAGATCGCGTCGTTCTGCGCCTACCTGCTGAGCGATGAGGCCAGCTTCATCACCGGCGCGGCGCTCGCGATCGACGGTGGGTTCACCGCCAAATAGTCGCCAATCGGCACCTCGGCCCGGCATTCGCCCTCATCGCGTCGCCGTGCGCCGAGGTGCCGACCGTCGTCACGGACCCTACCGCGCACACACCATGTCGGCGGAAGGCGAAAACCGTTACACAGCACGAATAAGACATGGGCGCGCTTGCGCCGCTCAGGCGCGGGCGAGCAGGCGGCGCACGATACCGGTTCGCGCCGCGCTGCGGCGGGCCAGGACCGAGGGCCGGCGGCGGTGCACCAGGTGATCGAAATCCGCCGCCGTACCTGCCGGTTCACGTAACCGACCGGCGTTGAAATCATCGGCCAACTGCCGAACCGTCTCCTGCGCGCAGGATTTGTTGGTACCGATGAATCCGGTGGGACCACGCTTGATCCAGCCGGTGACATACATTCCGGGCAGCACCGCACCACCGGAATGTTCCAGCACGCGCCCGTGCAGATTAGGAATCACGGCGGCCTGCTCGTCGAATGGCAAGCCCGGCAGGGCAACACCGCGATAACCCACCGAGGTGAGCACCAACCCGGTATCCAACCGCTCGGTCTCCCCCGTCGCTACCGCACGAACGCGACCATCCGGATCGGTGACGAGTTCATTGCGGCTCAGCTCGATGCCGGTTACCTCGTCGGTGCCCAGAATCGCGGTCGGCGCGGCCAGATACCGGAACACGATCCGCTTACGCGCACCGAACGGCCGCTCGGCTACGGAGTGCAGCAGCCGCAGCTTCTGCTCGACCCGATACGGCAGTTCGTCGGTCACCGGGGGCAATTCACCCTCGATGGCGATATCGACATCCGCGCCGAGCAGTCCAACGAACTCCGGTACCGTGAAGGCCGATTCGGCCGGACCTCGCCGACCGAGCACTACCACTTCCTCGATCTTGCTCTCCCGCAAGGCCTTCAGCGCATGTGGTGCGATATCGGTGCCCGCCAACGCTTCCGGATCGCTGGCCAGGATGCGCGCTACATCGAGGGCCACATTGCCATTGCCGACGATGACGGCCCGGCGTTGCGACAGATCGAAGGTGCGCCCGGCATGATCCGGATGCCCGTTGTACCAGGCGACGAAGTCGGTGGCAGATACATTGCCCGCCAAACCTTCTCCAGGAATGTCCAGCTTACGATCCGAGGACGCACCGACCGCATAGATCACCGCGTGAAAGTGTGCGAGCAGCTCCTGGTGCGAAATATGTTTGCCCACTTCGATATTCAGGTACGACTCGAAACCGGGCTGCGCCGAGATGATATCGAAGAGCTTGTTGACCTGCCGGGTCTTGGCGTGGTCCGGCGCGACGCCGTACCTGGCGAGTCCGTGGGGTACCGGAAGCCGGTCGAAGACCGTCACAGTGACGTCGGGCTGGGTCAGCAGTTCATCGGCCGCGTACATGGCCGAGGGGCCGGATCCGATGATCGCCACCCGCAACGGCTGACGCTCGGTGTGGATCTCGGCCGCGGGCACCGGCTTCGCCAGCAGCGGCCGCGGCCGCGTCTGCCGATAGAAGTCGGCATTGATCTCGATGAACGGCCGCTGCTCGTCGGTCAGCTTCTTCGATGACGTGATGGCATCGACCGGGCACGCACTCGCACATGCGCCGCAGTCCACGCACGCCTGCGGGTCGACATACAGCATCTCCGCCGTCAGAAAATCGGGTTCGTCGGGCGTGGGATGGATGCAGTTGACCGGGCAGGCGTAGACGCAGGACGCGTCGCTACAGCAGGACTGCGTGACGACATACGGCACGTCAGCCGGCCTTGGCCGTGCGCAACGGCTCGGAGCGGTAGCGGGTGGTGTGGCCGTCGATATTCAGCAGCTTCCAGACCGCCTTACCGATGGGGTTCATCAGGCCGATGTCATTGGCCAGCGTGCGCACATCGCCGAAGAAGTCGCTGAACTCCTGCTTGGCCTGCTTCGAACCGTAGAACAGCTCTTTGCGCACCTCGTCCGGAATATCGAATTCCTTGAAGAACGACCGGGGCGGGGTGTAGATGGAGCGGCCGAGGATGAACATGACGATCGGCATGACGATCGAGAGCACCAATCTATTGGCCGCATTCTTCTCGGGCACATGCTGCTTCAGGAATTCGTGCGCGAAGGAGATGTGGCGCGCCTCCTCGGCGACGTGAATCGCCATTACGCCGCGCATGATCGGATGCACGTCCTCGCCCGAGCGCAGGATCGCCTTCTGAATGTGGTCGATCGGCTCCTCACCCGCGAGCACGGCCATGAAGAACAGATTCGGGAACAGGGCAGCCACTGGTGCGCCGATGTACTTGAACTTGCGCACGAGCGGGCCCATACCGGGGACGTCGATGCCGATCCGGTTGACCATCTCCTGGAACATCAGGGTGTGGTTGTGCTCCTCGATCATTTCGTGGGAGCAGTAACGGAATTCGGGCGAACCGTTGGGCAGGCCGAAGCTGTGCGTCACCATGCCGCTGATCAGGATGGATTCGAACTGCAGACCGACCTTGGCGACATTGGCTTGGCGGTACTTGCCGATCGCGATCTTCCGTTCCAGCGGCAGCGCCCGGTACCAGGGGTGGCGACCGAGCGCATCGCCGGATACCGGGAGCACCCAGCGCTCTTCACCGGCGTCGGCGGCGAAATCCGGGTTGTCCCAGTCGATGTCCTCGAAGGGGTCGAAGTGCTTGTTCACCGAACCTTCGGAGAGCAGCAGCAGCTTGGCGGCATACTCCTGCGCCTTCGCCAGATCGGGATCGACTGCGGGCGTCACGGCTGTAGACATCGTCGTCACTGCCTCTCCTCGTGGGACACATTTACTGTATCCCATAGTTACACCTACGAGGAGTCACGTCAACCTGGCACATGATCGGCATTCCCGGCGACGATCCGGTGCGCCGCCGGGTCCGCCTTTACCGCAGCCCGAGTTGCGACAAGCCCGCGACCACCGTGTCGGCGGGCAGCGCCAGCGCGAGCGCCACTCCAGCGGCCGACATCCCCGCCGCGATCGCCACCCGGGTCAAGCGGCGCTTGGTGCGCCGTGAAAGTAGGAGAGCGCGCGTCGTCGCTCTGCGCGGTTTGCGCCGATGGTGATGTCCGGTCGGCTCCTCGTCCGCGGCGGCGGCGCGACGCGCCATGATGGCGGCACCGTCGGCGATCGTCCGTTCCGGATCCGGGGCCGTGATCACCGGACGCGCCAGTTCACCGGCGAGCACCTGGGCCACCTCGACCGGCCGGGCCGCGCCGCCGACCACCAGCACGCAGTCCACATCGGCCATGGTCACATCCGCCGTCCGCAGACAGCGATAGATCAGCTTCAGCGACGATCGGATATGGATGGTGCGCAATTCGTCGGCGGTGACACCGGTGACCGCTCCGGAGATGGAGGCGGGCACGGTCCCGTTCCCGGCCCGCGCGGCGACCAGCGCTCCGAAGGCCCGCCCGCCGAATTCCGTCGAACGGATCGGTACGCCGACAATCGGATTGCGCGGGCAGCCCGCGCCGACTCGCACCAGGGTGATGTCGAGGCTGGCTCCACCTAGGTCATAGACCAAGGCCAGGCCCGGCATCAGCGGTCCGCGTTCGACCTCGAGCCAGGTGGCCGCCGCGACAGGTTCGGCGACCAGCGCGACATGCGTCAGGCCGATCGCGTCCAGCGCCGCGCGCAAATCCCCCAACTGGCCTTCGGTATAGCCCGCCGGATGCGTCAGCATGACACCCGCATCGACCGCCCGGCGATCACGACGCGCCTCGGTGATCAGACAATCCGCGACGACCGCGATCAGATCGGCCGCGCTCAGCGCGCGGTGCCCGACCCTGGCCTGCTTGGTCTTACGTTGGCTCAGATCAGCGAACTCGGTGATGGCACGCCCGTGCCGCGGAATCATGCCGACCCTGGCCATTCCGGTGCTGTCGAAGGTGAGGGTGGTGCGGCGGGTGACGGCGGGCGAGCGTTCGGCGGCGGAGCGGCGACCGGGTGGAGCCTTGGCCGAACCCTCCTCCGCCAGAGCGGAAACCGTGTTCACCGTGCCTATGCTCAAACCGAGACCAACCGCCATCGCAATCCTCTGATCGCCGAGCCGATTTGCTTCGAACCTTGTTCACGCAACCACTCCGCGACCGGCCTGCCAACCACCGGACACACGATTGTCCGCATGCCGCCGCTACTGACACAGGTTGCATAGCGACAGCACCGATCCCGGCTCACCTGGCACGGGAGGTGACGCGCCGATCTCGTGGCCAGATCTTCTTACGGCGCGCCGGAATTCAACGATGCCCTGTTGCCGTTTGCCAGCAGGCAGCCAGCTCGCCACTCCCGCTTCTTACATGCGAAAACAGCCCCTGATCAGACCCCATCGAGGTTGCCGAATACGCCGCAACAAGCCGATCCCGAGCCGTATCGAAACCGACCAGTCCGCCACTGGACGGATGGGCCCGCTCCGGCAACGAGTTCCGACTCCCCGCACCGGAATTCGCGAGCGATTCCGGTGCGGGAAATCAAAACCATTACACCCATTGGCAACTCATCAGCAACAGCCCAGCACCGCTTGGGCACTCGCCGCCCGCCGCACCGGTCCCTGCCGTGGTCCGAGCAATCGCGACACCATCTGCGCGGCCTGCTCCTGCCACCGCGCATACGCCGTCGGAAGGCCCGAGCGCTGTGCGGCCTGCGCCGCCTGCCATAGCGGCAGCGCCTGGTACTCAGGCGTTGCGACCAGCAGTGCGTCCAGGAATCGCTCGGTCGCGTAGCGCGGATCGGTGAGCTGCTCGGGTGTACCCCAGCCCGCGGACGGCCGCTGCTGGAACACCCCGAGCGAGTCGTGATCGACCGCCACGGTCACGTTGCGCAGCAGCGATTCCTGCATTGCGGTGGCCAGCGCGACCACCGCCGCATAGGCGGGCAGATCACGACGCAGGACCACTTCGACAATCGTTCGCGCGTTATCCCATTGCTCCGGATTCGGCGTGAAATGCCGTTGCTCGCCCTCGATTCCGTGCGGCATCAACTGCGCCGGAGTGAGACCGGCATAGGAGTTCGGGATCGGCTTCCCCACCGATTCCGGACCGATTGCGGCCACTTCGGGCGAGTCCGCGGGAACCTCGGTGATAACCGGGCCATCCGGTGCGCGGACCGCCGGCGTTCCGGGTGGTGGTGCGGCGAACGCCGGACCGGATTGCATTATCACCGCGACGCCGGCAACGGCCAGCGCCAGAAATATCTGTCTTCGAATCGACATGGTGATCGTTCAACTTCCCGCCGCCCGCATACGGGCCGCGTTCGACGACCATTGCGAATGCTCACATCGGATTACGTTCCGATAATTCACCGGAACCCACTAGCGGGTGTTTCGCATTCAGCACAATATGACGTGGAAACCGGAGTTCGGTTTCGACACGCCAGGAATGGCCACGGATTTCGCAAATGCGGAATCCGCAGCCATAAAGCGGAGTCGAATTCGCCCTTATCCCGCAGGCAGTTCCGGAATACGGGTTGCGCGGGCGTAGACGGTTTCCCCGTCGCTGAGCTGCAGCGCCTCGGCGTCACCGCGGGTCACCTGGGCGGCGAACAGATCACCGGTGGCCGCATTGCGCAACTCGACGCGCACCTCGAATCCGAGGTGCACAACGCGTTCCACGGTGGCGCGGGTGACGCCCGCCGATTCCGCGGTGCCCTCGTCCTTGGCCAGCGCCATGCTGGCGTCGCGGCCGACGCGAATATCGTGCGGACGCACCAGATGTCCGTTGAGCCGGGCCACCGCGCCGAGGAAGGACATCACGAATTCGTTGGCGGGCCGGTCGTAGACGTCCTCCGGGCTGCCGACCTGTTCGATGCGGCCCTTGTTCATCACCGCGATCCGGTCGGCGACGTCGAGCGCCTCCTCCTGGTCGTGGGTGACCAGCACGGTGGTCACGTGGACCTCCTCGTGCAGCCGGCGCAGCCAGGTGCGCAGATCGGCGCGCACCTTGGCATCGAGCGCGCCGAACGGCTCGTCGAGCAACAGCACCTGCGGGTCGACCGCGAGCGCGCGCGCCAGTGCCATGCGCTGACGTTGACCGCCGGAGAGCTGAGCCGGGTATCGGTGCTGGAAGCCGTCGAGGCCGACGATGCCGAGCAATTCGTCGACGCGCTTGGCGATTTCGCTCTTGGGACGCTTGCGGATCTTGAGTCCGAAGGCCACGTTATCGCGCACGGTCATATGCTTGAACGCGGCGTAATGCTGGAATACGAAGCCGATATCGCGCTTTTGCGGCGGTACGTGGGTGACGTCATTGCCAGCGATGGTGACGATGCCGGCGTCCAGCGATTCCAGGCCCGCGATCGAGCGCAGCAGCGTCGACTTGCCCGAGCCCGACGGGCCGAGCAGGGCGGTCAGCTCCCCCGACGGGATCTCGATGCTGACATCGTCCAGGGCGGCGAAGGAACCGTAGTTCTTCTTCGCATTGGTCACGGTGATCACTTGGTGCCCCGCTTACGTTCGAGGAGGGTCATCAACAGGAGGACTACGAGGGCAAGGCCCATCAGCAGGGTCGCGGCGGCGTAGGCGCCGAAGGTGTTGTGGTCGTTGATGTATCGACCGTGTACGAGCAGGGTCAGCGTCTGCGATTTACCCGGTAGCGCGGAGGACACCATGATCACCGCGCCGAATTCGCCGAGCGCACGCGCGACGGTCAGCACGACACCGTAGGTCAGGCCCCAGCGGATCGCGGGCAGGGTGATCCGCCAGAAAGTCTGCCAGCGGGACGCGCCGAGGGTGGCCGCGGCCTGCTCCTGATCGTCGCCGATCTCGTGCAGCACCGGCTCGACCTCGCGCACCACGAACGGCAGCGTGACGAAGATCGTCGCGATCACCATGCCGGGCAGATTGAAGATCACCTTGAAGCCGACGTCTTCGAGTCCGCCGAACCAGCCGTCCGCACCCCACAGCAGGATCAGCGCGACGCCGACCACGACGGGCGAGACCGCGAAGGGCAGATCCACGATGCCCTGCACCAGCGTGCGGCCCGGAAACTTGCCGCGCACCAGGGCGATCGCGGTGACGATGCCGAAGATGACATTCACCGGGACCACGATCGCCACGATCAGGATCGACAGTTGGAATGCCGAGATCGCCGCGGGCGTGGAGATCGAGTCGATGAACGCGCCGATCCCCTTCTCGAAGGTGCGCCACAGAATGATGATCAGCGGCAGCACCAGCAGGATGAACAGGTAGCCGAGCGCAACCACGCGCAACGAAATACGAGTCGGCCAGGACAGATTCATCGCGCCTCCTCCTCCTTACGCGCCGTGCGCTCGGCCCACAGCCGCAGCACCAGCAGCGTCGCGAACGAGATGACCAGCAGTGCGACCGACACCGCCGCCGCATTGACCGGCCGATCGATCTCGATCTGCTTCTGGATGTACTGCGAGGCCATTTCGGTCTTGCGCGGAATGGCGCCACCGATCAGCACCACCGAACCGTATTCGCCGATGGCGCGGGCGAAAGCGAGCCCGCCGCCGCTGATGATGGCGGGCGCGAGGGTCGGCAAGACGATGCGGCGGAAGGTGGTCCAGTTGTCCGCGCCGAGGGACAGCGCGGCCTGCTCGACCTCCCGGTCGGCCTCGATGAGCACCGGCTGCACCGAGCGCACCACGAACGGCAGCGTGACGAAGGCCAGTGCCACCACGAGGCCGGGCTGGGTGGCGTTGAGGTGGATATCGATCGGACTCTGCGGACCGTAGAGCGACAGCAGCACGATGCTCGCGACGATCGTCGGTAGCGCGAACGGTAGGTCGATGAGCGCGTTGACGATGCTCTTGCCCGGGAACTGGTCGCGGACCAGCACCCAGGCGATCAGCGTGCCCATCACCACATTGATGACCGCCACCACCACGGAGACGAGCACCGTGATGCGCAGCGAGTCGATGGCCGCGGGTGCGGTGATCGCATCCCAGAACCCGGACCAGCCGTCATCGAATGAGGTGACGGTCAGCGCGGCCAGCGGTAGCAGCACGATGATGCTGAGCCAGAGCACCGCGGTGGCGATGCCGAGCGGACCCACCGAACCGGTTACCCGCAGCCACGACCAGGTGCGACCGACGGCCTTGGGTGTGGCGTTTTCGGAGCCGCCGGGAGCGGGCGCATGCCCGATCCCGGCGCTGCTGCTGTCAGTCACGATCGTCCAGTATCCTGCTTCGATTTGCGGCGTGCGCGGTGCCCTTCGTGGTTACGCAAGCTGCCTCCTCCGGGCCCGTCGCACACACCGCGGGGTGTTTCGGATCACCGACTTACTTGGTGGCCTTGTCGTAGATGACCGCGACGGAACCGGTGTTCGCGGTGAACAGGTCCTTGTCGACGGTCTTCCAGCCACCGAGATCGGCGATGGTCCACAGCTTCTGCGGGGTCGGGAAGTCCTTGGCGTAGTCGGCGGCCACCTTCGGGTCGACGGGGCGGAATCCCGCCGAGGCCCAAGCCTTTTGGCCCTCGGTGGTGAACAGGAAGTCGCGGAAGGCATTCGCCGTATCCAGATGCTTGCTGTTCTTGAGGACCGCGACCGGATTCTCGATCTTGAAGGTGGTCGGCGGCACGATGTGCTCGATCGGATCGCCGTTGCGCTCGGAGAAGATCGCCTCGTTCTCGTAGCTCAGCAGCACGTCACCGGTGCCCTGCAGGAAGGTCTCGGTGGCTTCGCGGCCCGACTTCGGCTGCACCTGCACATGCTCCTTGGAGATGAGCTGGCTCAGATAATCCAGACCCGCCTGCGGATTTTTGCCGCCGTCGCTCTTGGCCGCGTACGGCGCGAGCAGATTCCACTTGGCCGAGCCCGAGCTGAACGGGTTCGGGGTGACGACCTGGATGCCCGGCTTGAGCAGATCGTCCCAGTCCTTGATGCCCTTCGGATTGCCCTTGCGCACCACGATCGCGACGACCGAGCCGAACGGAATTCCCTTGGTGGCGTCGGCATTCCAGCTCGGATCGACCAGACCGGCGTCGACCAGGCGGGTGATATCGGGCTCGACGGAGAAGTTGACGATATCGGCCTCGGCGCCGTCCTTGACCTTGCGGGACTGATCACCCGACGCGCCGTAGGAGCCGTTGATCTGGACGCCCTTGCCCTTATCGGTCTTGTTGAACTCGGGGACGACCTTGTCGAAACCGGGCTTCGGGACGGCGTAGGCGTAGAGGTTGAGGGTGCCGCCGCTGCCGTCGGGCCCACCTCCGCCCACGGTGTCACTCGCTCCACCACCGCATGCGGTGAGCACGACGGCGGCGACGGCCGCTAGCGCGGCGATCACCGGGCGACGGTGCGATCGGGAGGATCCGAGGAGTAAGGACCTGGGTGACATGGGTGGAACCTTTCCTATGCGCTCCGCCGCGACATGGACTAATTGTCGCGGCGGTAGAACTGCGGCGCGACTTGTCGACCGAAGGTCGGGGTACGGACACTGCTGCGAAAAAGTTTGCGCGCCAGTCTAGAGAAAGATGGGTGCGCAGCAGCGCCCGGCGCCGATCAGCGACAGAGAATGTCCGCGACCGCGAGATTGCCGACAGCGATCAACGCCAATTCATGGCGGACCTGCGGGACGGCAATCGAAGACACGGGCAGACTGTATCAGAGGAAATGCCACCAGCTCGAATCAACAGAGTTCCAGGAAGAGGGGGGTTTCATCCCATGACTACCAGCCCGGACCGCGTGCGCACCGTATTCCCTGATATCAGCACTCGCGCGTGGGAGCATCCCGCCGACCGCACGGCGTTGGTGACGCTGCGCTCACTCACCGGGTTCGATACCGTTTTGCGAACCATGTCCGGATTGCTGCAAGAACGCCAGCACCGGCTGCTGTACCTCGCGACCGCGGTCCGAGTGGACGAGCGCCAGTTTCGTTCGCTGCACCAGTTGCGTCAGGACTGTGCGGAAATCCTGGACGCGCGCATCACACCCGAGATGTTCGTCCTGCAGAGCCCGCACGTGAATGCCTTCACGATCGGTATGGACCAGCCGTTCATCGTGCTGACGACCGGTCTGATCGACCTGATGGATACCGAGGAGCTGCGCTTCGTCGTCGGTCACGAACTCGGGCACGCGCTGTCCGGGCATGCGGTATACCGCACCATGCTCATGCATCTGCTGCGGATCTCGGCCAATCTGGGCTGGATGCCGGTCGGTGGCTGGGCACTGCGCGCGATTGTTGCCGCACTGATGGAGTGGAGCCGCAAGTCCGAGTTGTCCGGCGACCGGGCCGGGCTGCTGTGCGGTCAGGATGTCGATGCGTCGGTGCGGGTGCATATGAAGACCGCGGGCGGCGCCTGGATCAAGGAGATGAACCACGGCGCGTTCCTGCAGCAGGCCGATGACTACGAGCGCTCCGGCGATCTGCGCGACGGTGTACTGAAGCTGCTCAATCTGGAACTGCAGAGCCATCCGTTCTCGGTGCTGCGAGCCGCGGAACTGCGCCGCTGGATCCAATCCGGCGAATACAACCGGATGCTCGGCGGCGACTACCCACGCCGCGAACACGATAAGCACACCAAGATCAGCGATGAGATCAAGGAGGCCGCGCGCACCTATCGGACGAACTTCGACCAGTCCGAGGATCCGCTGATCCGCACCGTGCGCAATCTCGGGCGCGATGTCGGATCCGCGGTGAGCACCGTCGGTCAGGAGGTCGGCGAGACCGTATCCAAGATCGGCAAGCGGTTCAATGACTGGCGCACCGGCGCGGACCGGGAATCGGACGAGTAGCAACCGCTCTCGCCGGCCTCAGGTCCGAATGCTCGGCGGTGTGTGTGCCGGCTGGAACGCGCCGGAGGTGTGCGACTGCTCGGCCCTGATCACGTGCGTCACCGCATTGATCAGCGCCAGATGGGTGAAGGCCTGCGGGAAGTTGCCGAGGTGACGTCCACTGCGCGAATCGATCTCCTCGGCATAGAGCCGCAGCGGACTCGCATAGCCGAGCAGCCGTTCGCACAGATGCCGGGCCCGCTGCAGTTCGCCGATCTCCACCAGTGCGGACACCAACCAGAACGAGCAGATGGTGAAGGTGCCCTCCGCGCCGGTCAATCCGTCATCAGTGGTTTCGGTCCGGTAGCGCAGCACCAGACCGTTCTCGGTGAGCCGGTCGGCGATCGAAAGCACGGTGGCACGCACCCGATGGTCGGTGGGCGGCAGGAAGCGGTTCAGCACCACCAGCAGCAGTGACGCGTCCAGGGTGTCGCCGCCGTAGGTCTGGGTGAAGACACCGTCGGCAGTCACGCCGTTGGTGAGGATATCGGCCTTGATCTGGTCGGCGATGGTGTACCACTCGGTGGCCCGCTCGTATTCGCCGTGCAGTTCGGCCAGCTTCGCACCGCGGTCCAGCGCCACCCAGCACATCACCTTCGACGAGGTGAAATGCTGTGGCTCACCACGCACTTCCCAGATGCCGCGGTCGGGCTCCTGCCAGCGCGCGATGGTCGCCTCGACCTGGCGCTCCAGCAGTGGCCACAGCGACTCCGGCACCTGTTGGCGGGATTTCACGTGCAGGTACACCGCGTCGAGCATGGTGCCCCAGATATCGTGCTGGTCCTGGTTGTACGCGCCGTTGCCGATGCGCACGGGTTTGGCGCCGTCGTAGCCGGTCAGGTTGTCGAGTGTGGTCTCGGTGAGGTCGCGTTCGCCGCCGATACCGTAGAGCACCTGCAGCGGGACGGGTTCGCCGTTGTCGCCGGTGGTGGCGTCGTTGAGGAAGGCGAAGAAGTCGTTGGCCTCGCGGTCCAGACCGAGGGTGTACAGACCCCACAGCGCGAAGCTGGAATCGCGCACCCAGGTATAGCGGTAGTCCCAGTTACGTTGTCCACCAGGTGTTTCCGGCAGTGAGGTGGTGGCGGCGGCCATCAGTGCACCGGTCGGCGCGTAGGTGAGTCCCTTCAGCGTCAGCGCACTGCGCTGGAGGTAGTTGCGCCACGGATGATCCGGGAAATCGCCGAGGGTGATCCACTGCCGCCAGCATTCGGTGGTCTGCCACATCTTCTGCGCCGCCTCTTCGAAGGTGCGCGGTGCGGGCAGTTCCGACCAGGTCAGCGCGACGAACACCTCGTCGCCCTCCTTCATCCTGGTCCGGGCGCGAGCTTCGCGGCCCTCGAGTCCGAGCCGCAGGTCGGTGGTCAGCACCAGCGTCGGGCCCGCACTCGGATCGGTGGAGCGCACCGCGGTGGCCTCCTCGTACACCTTGCCGGTGTACTCCCAGCGGGCCGGGGCGCGGTGGTAATCGAAGGCGGGTTCGCAGCTCATCTCCAGTTCGACCGTGCCGTTCACGCACTTCACCGTGCGCAGCAGGACGTGCTCGGCGTCCCAGTCCATCGGCGTGCGGCGGTGGGTCTTGCTGCGCTGATCGTTGTTGTGCCAGGGGCCGAGTACCAGTGCGTCGCGCACGATCAGCCAGCCGGTCTCGGACTGCCAGGTGGTCTCGAGGATCATGCCGCCGGGCAGGTAGCGCCGCGCCGCGGGCACATTGACCCCGTACGGGCCGATCCGGAAATGACCGGCACTGCGATCGAGCATCGCGCCGAAGATGCTCGGCGAATCGGGCCGTGGCACGCACATCCACTCGACACCGCCATTGCTGGCGATCAGACAGCTGGTCTCACAGTCGGACAGGAATGCGTAATCGTCGATCGGCGGAAAGGTGGCATGCTGACGCATGTCACTCAGCTGACTGAGCGCGGGCAGGCCGGCAGGTTCTTCTACGGTCAGATCATCGGAAGACGCCATACCTCATCTTCGGTCCGTCTGCCCGTGTCGTCCACCGAGCGCGCCGAAACCCGGCCCCCACGCGGTGCCGACGGCGCGGCGAATTCAACACGGCTAGGCTGGTGCCGTGCATCAGATTGCAGGGTGGTGGGACGGCTTCGAGCTGTGGGTCGCGGGATTGCCGTTTATCCCGCAGTTCATAGTGGTGTTGGTCGGCATGGTTCCGGTCAGCTTCGCCATCGCCTACCTGCTGGACCGGCTGCTGCGGGTCTCGCTGCAACTGCTCGGCCGTAATCGCGCGACCTCGACCGCACTCACCGCCGAGGATGTCGTGGGCCCCGAGCCCGTCCTGAT
Organism: Nocardia sp. NPDC102475; assembly: GCF_055584605.1. Classification (NCBI taxonomy): domain Bacteria; kingdom Bacillati; phylum Actinomycetota; class Actinomycetes; order Mycobacteriales; family Nocardiaceae; genus Nocardia; species Nocardia sp. NPDC102475. The sequence goes on from NZ_JBVJLS010000002.1 coordinate 317,555, forward strand.
GCCCGAGCCGATCGCACCGCCGGTGGTGGTGCGCGAGACCGCGCAGAGCGGGGCACGTTGATGCCGCGTTCCCGCGTTCAGCTCGCCTTGATCGCCCTGCTCGTGCTCGTCGTCATCGCCTGGCTCGTCACCCGCTAGTCGAGTCGTCCGCACCGGTCGTTGACTTCTTTGCCGATCTCGAGGCGGGCTCGCCGACCTCAGCCCATCACGAAGCCTTCTCGCGCTCTGGATTGCGTGCGGTCGTACCGATGTGCTGCCACCCTCGATCTGCTCACGCGGCTGCGCTGCGTCCTGCCAACGCGCGCGCCGCGACTTGCTTACGCGGCCGCGCTGATCCCATCTGCCTCGGCGCGCAGCCCGCGCAACCGGCCGAGTTGGACATCCAGGTCAGCGATGCGTTCCTCACGATGATCGCCGTATTTCCCGTAAGCCACCTCCGCGACGCGCAACCGTTCGTCGGTGGCGCGGAGTACATCGGTGGCAATATCGGTGAAGTGGTCGCGCAGTGTGCGCTGCATGGCGCGCAACCGATTTCGCGATTCCTTACCGACCTGGAAGATCACATCGTCCATGAGTCTGGCCACCGAAACCTTGGCCTCGGCCTGACGGCGCTGCTTGCGCGCCTTGCGGTCGTCCCACAGCGCATTGGCGCCGAGCAGCAGCGCGGCGGCGGCCGAATACCAGTTCACCAGTGGCATTTTCAGCAGACTGGTGAGCACACCGACCATCAGCAGACCACCGTAGGACCCGCGCATGACGGTCAGAAATTGGCCGAGCACACCGGCTTTCCCGCTGGTCAGCGGATCCAGCGGCGCGACATGGTCGAGTACTTCACCAGGATTTTCCAGGCGTAGGTCCGGTAGCGGCGGGGTGCGGTGATCGGCGGGGAATTTGGCGGCCACCTGTTCGGATAGTTCCACCGCCCGATAGTGCGCCACCACGAAATTCTCTTCGACGGCCTCGCAGATGCGCGCATCCAGATCCGCGCCGAAATCCTGCCAGCGGCGGGCCGGATCGGTGTTGGCGATCTCGGCCTCGGCATCGCGCACCAGACTGCGCAGCCGGTGCCGCAGGTCGTGTTCGATATCGGCCATCAGCTCGGTACTGCCGTCACCGAGGGTGACCTGCCAGTTGGCCGAGCGCTGCCGCAGTTGGTCGGCCTGGTCGCGGGCGGCGACGAGTTGTTCGGTGATCTCCACCCGGCGGCGCGGATCGCGCAGCGCCTCGGCCTCGGTCCGCAGGGTCACGGCCAGGTGGTCGGTGACCAGGCGGATGTCGTTGGCCGCGGCTTCCAGCACCAGGCTGTCGGCCCTTGCCAGCACATAGTCGCGCAGGTGGTCGACCAGTTGGGGCACACCGGATTCGATATCGCGCTGGTAATTGCCCGCCTGCAGGTGCAGCAGCGCGGAGACCGGCGCCACCGCGAAACCGAGACCAGCCGCGTCCAATAGCTCGCGATTGCGCTGCTGGGTGTGCTGCCAGTGCGGGTGCAGGTCGATCTTGTTCAGCGCGCAGATGACCGTCGGACAGAGCTGCTGGATGCGCTCGAGGTAGCCGATCTGTTCCGCACTGAACTCGGATCCGGCGTCACCGACGTAGAGCACGGCATCCGCGGCGGCGATCATCGACCAGGTGGTGTGATCGTCGCCGTTGCCGCCCGGTGCGTCCATCAGGACGAGGCCCTCGGCGAGCAGCGGGCTCGGCTCGGTGAATTCGGCGCGGATCACCCCGTCGGCGGCCAGCGCGGGCCCGGGGTCGAGCGGATCGACGGGCTGGCGTTCGATCCGGCCCGCGCCCAGCGATTTCACCAGTACGGCGGTCGGCTCCGGCCCGAACTCCGCGATCACCGGCACGCTCAGCGCACTCTCGGTGGCGCTCACCCGCGCCCCGATCAGACCGTTGACCAAGGTGCTCATACCGTTCTTCGCGGCGCCGACGACTACGAGACGCAGCCGTGTGTCACCGACCCTGGCCCGGACCATACTCAGTCGGCCACCCAGGTCTTGCCGGCCCGCGGAGCGGGTCATCTCCTGCAGTTGATCGAGAATTCCGATCACTGGCGCCATCGCCGCCGGATGTTTCACCGTGGCGGCCTCCAGCCCAGCTGCGGCAGACAACCGCTCCTCCTAACTGTCGTACGAATATCGCGTTCGACGATGACATGCGCCGGCGCGACGGATGCGCGCGACCCCCGTGCGGCTCCTAGAACAGGGTGATATCCAGTCCCGCCACGAAGTGGTGGCCGTCGTCCACACCCGGATCGGGCAGCAACGGGGTGGACAGCCCGGCGGCCATGAGGGTCAGTGCCGTGTGATCGGGCTCGTATACCGGGTGCGCGAAATCGGCCGGATCGCCGAGGTCGGCGGCGATCGGGTGCGCGGGCGGCTTCATCGGGGTGACCGGTGCGGGCATCGTCGGCGCGGGCACGTGCGGCTGCTGAGTCGGGATCGGCGCCGGGGAATTCGCGGTCGGGATATCGATATCAGGGGTCGGCGGGACCGTCGGTGCGGAGTGGGTCATCGTCGGCACCGAGACGGTCGGGACGTCCACGGTCGGGTCGTCGATGTCCGGCTGGGTGGTGTGTGTGTTCGGGACCGAGTTGCCGCCGTTGACGGTGCTCGGGGTGGTGCCGCCGTTGTGACCTGTGCTGGTTCCGCCACCGTTGCCGGTGCTCGGGATCGTCACATCGTCGTCGTCCGGAATAGTCGGCGTCGCGGTGTGGGTCGGCGCGTGCGTGGTGGGAGCCTGTGTGGTCGGCGCGTGAGTCGCCGTCGGGATCTTCGTCGTCCCGGTGGCATCCGTGTCCGGAACAGTAGGGTGGCCGGGCTTGGTGCTGCCCGTATCGGGGGTCTTGGTCGGATGCCCGGTGGTGTTGTCGCCGGGGATCGGCACCGTCTTGGTGACGGTGGTCGGAGTATTCGTCAGCGGCGTCGTGGTCGAAGACGAATCGTCGACCACGACCGGATGCTTAGCCGGAACGGGCCTCGGCTCGAACAGCGCGGGCACCGTCGCGGCGGGCGCGGTCAGCGGCGACGGACCCGCCGGGGCGACAAGGACGTTGGCGACCGGGGTGCTCGCCACATCCGGCTGAATCGTGGTCTGCAGCGGAGTGGCCGCAACCGGCGCTGCCACCGCAGCGGGCGCGACGACCGCGGGGGCCACCGCTGCGGGCGCGACGGCCGCGGCCGGAGCGGGCAGCGGCGCCGCGAACGGCTGCACGGGCTGCACCGCGACGGGCTGCACGGCCGAGTACTGCGGGACGGATCCACCCACAGGCTGGGTGCCGACCGGGTTGACCGTGCCGTTCGGGCCGGCATTGTCGAGGCCGGAACGTCCGGTGGTGCCGGGGGTCTGGCCGAGCCAATCGGAGTACCTGTCGATATTGTCGCCGACCCGGCCCGCGCCGACCTCGACCTTCAGCGCGCCCTCGACCTCGATCTTGGACTGCGTGGCGAGGTACACCCCGTTCGGGCCGGCACTGAAGTCCACTTGGAGTTCGGTGTGCACGCTGAAACCGGCTTCGGCATTGATGAATACGCCGAAAGCATCCGGGCTGCCGACACCGTGGTACATGTCGGCGCCGTGGAATGCGTCGCCACCGTGGAGCGCATCGTTGCCATGGAACGCGTCGTTGCCATGGAACAGCTCACCGCTGCCCCCGGTCGCGCCGCTGTGAAACATGTTGCCGCCGTAGAACGGGATGTTGCTCGCGACCGCATCGCCGTCGTCGGCGCTTTCGGCATCGCTGCTCACCGACTCGCTGATGGCCGTGCCCGACGTCGGAACACGGGGCAGGGTAAAGGGATTCGAACCCGGAGCGAGGAAGCCGTTCGGGCTGGGGAGGTTCGGGCTGGGGAGGTTGAAGCCGTGGCCGCCCTGACCGAAGTCGAGTCCGGGCACGTTACCGAGGCCCGGCACGTGTCCGGTACCGAGATCGAGTCCGGACTGCGGGGAGTCGCTGTGCAGATCGAGTCCGGACCGTTCGCTCTCGGTTCCGAGCGCCAGGCCGGGCTGATAGCTGCCGTACCCGGTGTTCTGCCATGGTTGCGGTGAATGCTGCTGCGGCACAGGCCCGATGTACACGCCCGAATTGGGCACATTCGGAATGGTGAACGGCGCGTTGACGCTCACATCGCGCGGGGTCGGCGTCGACGAATGCAGTGGTGCGGGCGGTGTCGAATTCGGGTCCGGATCCGGGAAAGTGACCACGGGGCTCGGCGCATCCGCATCGGGGTCGCGGGTGTAGGCCGAAGTCCAGCTGTCGAGCCTTTGCCCGCCGGGATGTACGGGTGCGGTACCGCCATTGGCGGCGACCAGCGCGCCGCCGGTCACATACGCGCCCGCCCTCGCTACCCGCGCGACGCCGGTGGCAACGCGATAGGCGGTGTCGCCCGCACGGTCGTCAGCGTCGGTGGCATCGCTGTCGAAGGGCAGGTCACTCGTCATGCAAGCTCCACTCTCAGGTTTCCAGCATCCTCACCACGCCGGGCAGACCGAGTGAAGATCACCTAACGATATTCCGGAAAACCCAACTGTCACATTCTGCAGGTCCGCAGAGCATACGACTGTGACGAGCAACATAACCTTGCCATTGGAGAAACCAGAACGGAAGCCCTGTTTCTGCGGGCATCCGAATCGGGGCCGGTGTTGCCATCGGACCTGCTCGAGCGTTCCGAGCCCGCGCCACGCGGCGGCCCCGAAACCGTGTCGACGAGACTAACTCGTCGGCGGCCACGCGTACAGCCCGAAGTTCGATGCGCCGCAAGAGATCTCTAATGATTGCTCAAGAGATGGTGAAGTTCGGCTCCCTAACGTCGGTCTCGCCGGGACGAACCCGGACCGACGCGAAGGAGATCGCATCATGACCGCAACCCTCGGACGCGGCCGAGCCCGCATTGTCACCATCGCCACGGGTACCGCATTCGCCGCCACCGCGGCGGCGCTGGTCGCGGGAGTCGCCTCCGCCCAGCCGCCGCTACCTGGCGACGGGGACGTGACGGTGACATGCGTGGTGCAGGGCCCCGGCGAACCCCACGTGGTGATCATGGAGCGACCGGGTCGGCTGCCCGGTGCTCCGGCGGCACCGCTGCCGCCGGACCTCGCGCTGCCGGGCTGCCCGGATATCGATCCGTCCGGACCGGTCATCGTGGCGCCTGGCCGGCCCGGCGCACCTGGTGGGCCCGGCGTCTTGCATGTCCAACCCGCACGTCCGGCGCCGACCGGCAGTAGCGGCAGCTGACCGAGGTCCGGCTCTATGGTGGCCCCATGACCGGACAACGCATCTTGGTCGTTGACGACGAGGTTCGAGTTCTCGCGTCGCTGCGGCGCGGGCTCGAACTCTCGGACTTCGAAGTGGTCACCGCGGGAGACGGCGCCGAGGCGCTATCGATGGTCCACAGCGCCGACCCGGACGCCATGGTGCTCGATGTGAATATGCCGAATCTCGATGGGGCGGGCGTGGTTACGGCATTGCGCGCGATGGGCAACGACATTCCGATCTGCGTGCTGAGTGCCCGCACCGCGGTCAGCGATCGCATCGCGGCCCTGGAGCGCGGCGCCGATGACTACCTGACCAAACCCTTCGACCTCGGCGAACTCGTCGCCCGCCTGCATGCGTTGCTGCGCCGTCGGCCCGCGCTGATCCGGCCGTCCGGCGATGACCAACGCCAGGTCGGACAGGTGCGCATCGATCGGGCCGGGCATCGGGTGTTCGCGAGCGGACAGCAGGTGGAGCTGACCAAACGGGAATTCGAGGTGCTCGCACTGCTCGCCGGGAACATCGGGATCGTGCTCAGTCGCGAGCAGATCCTTTCCGCGGTCTGGGGTTACGACTTCACCACCGACACGAATGTGGTGGATGTGTTCGTCTCCTATCTGCGGCGGAAGTTGGAGGCGCACGGTGCATCTCGGGTGATCCACACCGTGCGCGGGGTGGGATTCGTACTGCGGGAGGAAGCATGAGCGTTACGGAGGAACCGTGAGCGAGCAGAGGAATCGCGAGCGAGTATCGGCATCGGCATCGGTTCCAGCACAACGACCCGAGCGTCGACGAGTCGGGTGGAGCCGGGCTGTGAAGTCTCCGAAAGGCAAAGTGTCCCTGTCGTTGCGCACTCGTGTGGCGCTGGTGTCGGGAGTGGTCGCGGCGCTGGTCGCGGTCACGCTCGGCATCGCCTACACGGCACTGCTCGACGCCACCGGTTCCCGTCAGTTCGACGAGACGGTCTCGACCATGGGCGTCGCCATCGCACCGCCGCTGGATACGCCACCGCACGTGGTGATTCGGACGCTTCTCGATCCACCGCCCTTCCCCGCCCCCCAACTGAATCCCGACCCCGAACCACAGCCCCTCCCCACCCGGCAACCCGGTCCCGCAATCCCAGCCCCGCAACCCGGTCCCGCAATCCCAGCCCCGCAACCCGGTCCCGCAATCCCAGCCCCGCAACCCGGTCCCGCAATCCCCGGCCCGCAACTGGGTCTCGACATCCCCCTCCCCCAACTAGATCCCTCCCTACCTGGGCGGGTGATCGTGGGCCCCGGTGATGTCCGCACCGCGGTCGCAGGCGCGCCCGGTTTAGTAGTGCGGCTCGAACCCGATCGCGCACTGGTAGATTCGGCCATCCGCCGCAGCCAGCTGATCGGCGTCGGGATCGGCATCGCGGGCGTGCTGCTCGCCGCGCTGCTCGGCTGGTTCCTGGCCGGTTATGCCGCGCGGCCACTGCGCAGACTGGCCACCGCGACGCACGGCATCGACACCCTCGAACAGCTCCCGCCACTGAGCGGCCGCGGAGCCCGTGAGGCCGAAGAACTCTCCGACGCCATCACCCGCATGCTCGCCCGGCTGGAGGCGGCGCACGGCGCCACCAATCGCGCGCTCGCCAGTGCCAGGGACTTCGCCGCGGTCTGCGCCCATGAACTGCGCACACCACTCACCGCGATGCGCACCGACCTGGAAGTCTTGGCCACCAAGGAATTACCCCCCGAACAGCGGCGCGCGGTCCTCGCCGACGTCCTGCTGGCCGAGCGCCAGATCGAGAACACGCTGACCGATCTGGAACAACTCGCCGTCGGGGAACTCACCGAATCCGACGCCTTCGAACCCTTCGAACTCTGCGAAACCCTCGACCGCGCAGTGCAAGACGCCCGCCGCAGACACCCCGAGGTCAGTATCGATCTCACCGAGTGCACCCCGACCACGGTGACCGGTCTGCCCGGCGGGCTCATGCTCATCGTCACCAACGCGGTCACCAACGCCGTACAGCACGGTCACGCGCACACCATCACGGTCGCCGCGCGCCGCTGCGATCTGAGCGATTCCGACGCGAAACCCGCCGGGGCAACTGCGGATTCCGCCCCTCCGAGCACCACCGGTCCAACCACTGACGGTCCGAATACCCAAGTACACGCGGCCGATCCGAACACACGCCGCAACAACTCCGCCGCTGTCGAAATCATCATCGACGACGACGGCACCGGCATCCCCGAAGCCCTCCGCCCCACTGCCTTCGACCGCTTCGCCAAAGGCCCCGGCTCCCCCGGCTCCGGCCTGGGCTTGGCCCTGGTCCGCCAGCAAGCCGAACTCCATTCGGGTACAGCCGAACTGGACTCCAGCCCATTGGGCGGCGTGCGCCTGCGCGTCCGAATTGCCGCCTTGGACCCCCGCTGAAGCTCAGTCGCCCATATCTTTGAGCGACTCGGTATCGAACGTGATGCTCACCGGCTCCGGGAGACTCACCGCGCTCCCGAATGGATAGCGATGCAAGTCCTGATAGCCATCCTCGTCCGGCTGGCTGTGCACGACAATCTTGCCGGCCTCGCGATCGATGAGCAGATAGATCGGAATCCCAGCCTGCGCGTAGGCGAGCGGCTTCTCGATTCGGTCACGTTGATTGGTGTCCGAATCATGTGAAGTAACCTCCACTGCCATCACTACGGCGTCAGGCGATGCCCACTCACCGGCCCCCGCGAATGAATCGGGGGGCGCCAGAATACCGTCCGGACGTGCTCGCCCCTTGCGATAAGACCCAACTGCCAACCCCTGCCCGATGACGTGCAGAAACAACTCAGGGTTCAACGGCAGCAGCAGCAGGAGCAGCCAGTTGAGTATCCGGCCATGATCGCCATCGGGCACTCGTTTGACCCCCAGTCGTCCGCCGATAAGTTCAACCTGCACGCCTTCGGTCTCGCGCTCGACGGCGCGAGCGATCGACTCGAACTCGGTTGTAAAAATGGGACCATCCTCCGACGCAAGAGCCGGGTCCTTATGTACCGCAGTCACAGCCCGCCTCCTCGGTTTCTGCCCACCAGACAATGGATCCTGCCTCATAGTCGTTCCCTATGAGGCATTATCCCGCAGTTCGGCGACAACCGCCGGAGTGGCGAACCTATTTCTGGCCCTTGGGTTTGTCGGAGGCCGCGTCGGACGACAGGGCGGCTACGAAGGCTTCCTGGGGGACCTCCACGCGACCGATGGTCTTCATGCGCTTCTTGCCCTCCTTCTGCTTCTCGAGCAGTTTGCGCTTACGGCTGATGTCACCGCCGTAGCACTTGGCGAGCACGTCCTTGCGGATGGCGCGAATGTTCTCGCGGGCAATGATTTTCGAGCCGATGGCGGCCTGGATGGGCACCTCGAACTGCTGGCGCGGAATGAGTTCGCGCAGTTTGGTGGTCATCTTGTGGCCGTAGGCCTGGGCGGCGTCGCGGTGCACGATCGCGCTGAACGCGTCCACCGCTTCGCCCTGCAGCAGAATATCCACCTTGACCAGTGCCGATTCCTGCACACCCGACTCCTCGTAGTCGAGGCTGGCGTAACCGCGGGTGCGCGACTTCAGCGAATCGAAGAAGTCGAAGATGATCTCGGCCATCGGCATGGTGTAGCGCAGCTCGACTCGGGTCTCGGACAGATAGTCCATGCCGCCGAGCTCACCGCGCCGCGCCTGGCACAGCTCCATGATCGAGCCGATGAATTCACTGGGCGAGATGATGGTGCACTTGACCACCGGCTCGTACACATGCCGGACCTTGCCCTCGGGCCAGTACGACGGATTGGTGACGACGTGCTCGGCCCCGTCCTCCATCTCCACCGTGTAGACCACGTTGGGCGCGGTCGAGATCAGGTCCAGATCGAATTCGCGCTGCAGGCGCTCGCGGGTGATCTCCATATGCAGCAGGCCGAGGAAGCCGCAGCGGAATCCGAAGCCGAGCGCCACCGAGGTCTCCGGCTCATAGGTCAGCGCGGCGTCGTTGAGCTGGAGCTTGTCGAGCGCGTCGCGCAGGTCCGGATAGTCCGAGCCGTCGACCGGGTAGAGACCGGAGTACACCATCGGGCGCGGCTCGCGATAGCCGGTGAGCGGTTCGCTCGCACCGCCGCGCGCGGAGGTCACGGTATCGCCGACCTTCGACTGGCGCACATCCTTCACGCCGGTGATCAGATAACCGACCTCGCCGACGCCGAGGCCCTGGGTGGGCTTGGGCTCCGGGGAGACGATGCCGACCTCGAGCAACTCGTGTGTCGCGCCGGTGGACATCATCTTGATCTTCTCGCGCGGAACGATCTTGCCGTCCACCACGCGGACGTAGGTGACCACGCCGCGATAGGTGTCGTAGACCGAGTCGAAGATCATGGCGCGCGCGGGCGCGTCCGGATCGCCGACCGGCGCGGGCACCTGCTTGATGACTTCGTTCAGCAGCTCCGTGACGCCGACACCGGTCTTACCGGAGACCCGCAGCACGTCATCGGGTTCGCAGCCGACGATATGTGCGATCTCGGCGGCGTAGCGGTCCGGATCGGCGGCGGGCAGGTCGATCTTGTTCAGCACCGGGATGATCGTCAAATCCTTGTCCAGCGCCAGGTACAGATTCGCCAGCGTCTGCGCCTCGATGCCCTGTGCCGCGTCGACCAGCAGCACCGCACCCTCACACGCCTCGAGCGCGCGCGACACCTCGTAGGTGAAGTCGACGTGGCCGGGCGTATCGATCAGGTGCAGCACATAGTCGGTGCCGTCGACCTGCCAGGGCAGCCGCACATTCTGTGCCTTGATGGTGATGCCGCGCTCGCGCTCGATGTCCATCCGGTCCAGGTACTGGGCGCGCATCGCCCGCTCCTCGACCACACCGGTGAGCTGCAGCATGCGGTCGGCCAGCGTCGACTTGCCGTGGTCGATGTGCGCGATGATGCAGAAGTTCCGGATCCGGGCGGGATCGGTGAACGTCGTATCGGCGAAGCTGGCGGGCACTCCACTCCTCATGGGTATCGGCAAACTGCTGTCCATCGTCCCATGCGCGAGGTAGCGGCACTGTCAGCGGTTCACCGTTGCGCGGTCCGTACCACTTTTCAGCCGCGGTAGCCGGTGCCTGGGATGCGGAGCGTGTAGTCGGCGCACAGGTAGGTCTCGGGTACCTGCTCGGTCACCGGCACCTCGAAATAGTCGTCCTTGGTGCGGACCGCGAGGTACTGGTCCTTGGCATCGCGATGACACCACATGCCGGTGAGGCCGTGGCCGTACGGCGAGTAGTCGGAGAACAGGCAGGTAATGCAGGAAAGCAGGCGGATGTCGTCCGGGAACTGTTGTCCGAGCCGGAACAGCGCATCCTCGAAGTATCTGTCGGTGCCCTGGTAGGTCAGCCCGTCGATCTCGATGGCGAGTTCGAGCGACTCACCCGCCCCGCCGGGCGGCAGTGTCAGCCGGAACTGGATCACACCGGGTCGGCGCTGGTCGTGCAGCTGCACCGAGCAGGGCAGTTCGCCGGAGAATGCGCAGCCCGAAAGGACATCCCACTGGTCGACGGGCAGTCCGACCCGAAGTGCGGCGCCCTTGTCATAGGGGCCGAGCGCGTCGAAGTCTGGACCCGCCAACGGAACGCCACGGATCACCGTCCGGATATCGAACCGGTTCGCACCCCAGTGCCGCGATGGTCCGAGCCGCCACATGATGTGCTCGGTGCCGTGATCGTCGGTGTAGGTTCCCGGAAAAACCTGCGGCTGCACAGCTGGATCCTTCTTCCACGACGAATTGCCCGACTCTAACGGAGAATTCGCCGTACTTTCGGCGGGTGGAGAAATTGGTTTTCGTCCTGCGCCGATCCGATGCCGAGGCGACCGAGTCGTGGTGCGAATCGCTGCGCACCACCGTGGCCGCACAGCTGGTCGACCTCGGGGTTGCGGGTGTCACCGTCTATGTCCGTGATGCGGCGGTCCAGGCCGCGCTGATGCGAATGGTGACGCTCGACCCGCCGATCGCCGCGGCGGTCACGGTCTGGGTCGAGCAGAGCTACGGTCCCGAGGCCACGGCCGCGGCGGATATCCTCGCCGAATTCGCGACCGCGGCACACGGCTACCTGGTGACCGAGTCGGTGCCGCTGCGGCTCGACGATTCGGTCCCGACCCGCACCGAGGGCTTCGGCAACCTCGCCTTCCTGCGCAAGCCCGCCGAACTCACACAGGCGGAATGGCTGAGTGACTGGCAGGGACGGCACACCGCCGTGGCCATCGAGACGCAGTCGACGTTCGGCTACACGCAGAACGTGGTGGTCCGGGCGATCACTTCGGACGCGCCCGCCATCGATGCCATTGTCGAGGAACAGTTTCCGGCCGCGGCGCTCACCGACCCGCTGGTCTGGTACGGCGCGCGCGACGCGGCCGAGTTCCAGGATCGGGTGCGGCGCATGTTGGACTCGGTCGCGCGGATCGGCGCCGATCGCGACCTCGATACCGTCTCCGCCAGCAGATATCCGGTGCTGCAACCGTTTTCGACACGGACCGAGCAGCGAACCGGCGCGTGATGCGCGAACTCGTCCTACCGGGCGGTAGGCAGTGCTGATGAGAACGCGAGATCGCGCCGTTACCATCCAATGATGGCCCGAACTTGGAACACGATCGGCAAGCAGCTAGGCCTCATCGCGAAGGAGCAGGGTCCCAAGATCGTCAAGCAGCAGGGACCGAAGCTGGTGGACAAGCTGCAGCGCTCATCGCTGCTCGAGCGCGCGGTCGGGTCGCTGGCGACACGTAAGGCGCCCGCGGTCGCGATCCGGCCGACCGCCTCGACCCCGGTACCGACCGCCGAGCGGGCCAGGCAGATCGTTTACTGCCCGCAGCTGGACGGTCGGGCCGATCCGGGCGAGATCGTGTGGACCTGGGTGCCCTATGAGGAGGATCCGAATAACGGCAAGGACCGCCCGGTGCTCGTCGTCGGGCGCGACCGACGGACCCTGCTCGGGCTGATGCTGTCGTCGAATCCGGAGCGCGCGCACGACCGCGACTGGGTCGGAATCGGCAGTGGCAGTTGGGATCACGAGGGCAGGCCGAGCTGGGTCCGCCTCGATCGAGTACTCGACGTCCCGGAGGACGGCATCCGTCGCGAAGGCGCGATTCTCGCCCGCAAGACCTTCGACCTGGTCGCCCACCGCCTGTGCGCCGAATACGCCTGGCACTGACCGGAATCAGGACACCATTTCGCGGGAACGGCCGAAGAGCAGACCGTAGACCAGCGCGCCCAGTACGCCACCGATGAGCGGGAACACCACGAAGACCCAGACCTGGGGTCCCGCACCGTTCTGATAGAAGGCGACGGCGAGGCTGCGGGCCGGATTCACCGAGGTGTTGTCCACCGGGATCGAGATCAGGTGGATGACCGCGAGCGTGACGCCGATCGACAGGCCGGCCAGCGGAATATCGGAGATCTGGTCCGTGGAGGCCAGCACCACGAATACCAGCAGCGCGGTCAACATGACCTCGATGATGATCGTCGCGGACAGGCCGTATCCGTTCTCGATCACCACCTGTCCGAGCGGACCGCGCACCGCGGACGGACTGTGCTTACCCCAGCCGTTCGCCCCGAGCCCGTCGACCGCGCGATCGTAGGACGGCAGATTCTTCGCGATCGCGAACAGCACGATTCCGGCCAGGAATCCACCGATCAGCTGCGCGATCACATAGCCGACCGCGGAGATCACCGAAAGCCTGCCGAGCAGCAGCTGCCCGAGGGTCACGGCCGGATTCACATGGCAGCCGGAGATCGGCCCGATCGCGTAGACCAGGAACAGCAGAGACAGGCCGAAGGCCAGTGCCACACCCAGCGGCCCGACGCGCTGACCGGCCAGTACCGCGGTGCCGACACCGCTCATGACCAGAACAAATGTGCCGAGCGCCTCGGCGGCCCACTTCTTGGCCTCCGGCGTCGGCTCCAGTTCGGTGACTTCCTCGACGACTTCCTGAGCAGTGGGAGACATACGCGCCACCTTCCGAGAGGATCTTCCCCGTGTGCACGGGGTTTTGCCTTGGACCTGCTACGAAAATCACGGCTGATGTGAAACTGGACGTTACGCGAGACGGGTGAGCACTACAACGCTGGCCCTTCCGAGCGACCCGCAAGCGATCGCTACGGCTTGGCTTGGCTAGGCGAGCCGGGTTATCTCCACGACAACCTCCAGATCGGTCGAACCGCCGCCGGAGAAAATGCCCTTCAGCGGCGGCACATCCGCATAATCGCGGCCGACGCCGACGGATATGTGCTGTTCGTTGATGGCGATATTGTTGGTCGGGTCGTAGCCCCACCACGCGCCGGTCCAGGCCTCGATCCAGGCGTGCGACTGCCCGGCGACCGTCGTATTGATCTCGGCGGCCGGATTGGGATGCAGATATCCGGAGACGTATCGGCTCGGAATCCCCATGCTGCGCAATAGAACCAGGGTCAGATGCGCGTAATCCTGGCATACGCCTTGACGTTCGGCGAAGGCCTGCACGGCCGATGTATGCACCGAGGTGGTACCCGCGATGTAATTCATTTCGCGGTGCACCCATTCAGCCGCGCGCACAACAGCTTTCGCGGGCGGGACACCGCGCGCGAGCTGTTTCGCGAGCGCCGCCAGCTTCTTGTCCTGCGGCACATAGGCGGTGGGCGAGAGCATTTCGTCGAAACGGTCACCGATGTGATCGGAGTTCAACTCCTCCCAGGACAGCTCTTCGGCCGGACCGGCGAACGGTTCGGTCTCCACCACCGATGATCCGGTGACCTCCAATTCGGTATGCGGCGCGTGCAGATCGAACGAGGTGACCGCGGTGCCCCAGTAGTCGGTGTAGCGATAGGACCGGGTGGATGGCACCGTCTCGACCCGATTCAGGATGACGTTCTGCCTGCTGTCCGCGCGCGGAGTGAGCCGAGCCTCGTTGAACGACCGGGTGACCGGGGCGTCGTAAACATAACCGGTGGTGTGCACCACCCTGATCCGCCAGCTCACAGCTCTCCCTCCACCTGCGCATGGTTGTCGTGACTGCTGCGCAGATCGGTCCAGGCCACCCACGGCGCGGCGTGGAAGTACTGCAGCGAGACCGCCTCGCTGACCTCGCGACAAGTCTTCTGCAGCGAGAGCAGGCGATTCTGCAGATCCTCCAGCAGCACGCCGGGCGGCAGGAATTCGAGTTCGCTGCGGGCCCTGCCGAGCAGCCGCTGCGCCTCGTGTCGCGCGCCGACCCGGCTGCTCGGGCGCTGATCGAGTTCGGCGAGGCAGGCCTCGGCCACCCGCACCGAATGGAAGACCGAACGCGGAAAAAGCCGGTCCAGCAGGATGAATTCGGCGACCAGATTGGCGTCGAGCGCGCCGCGATGGGTGCGAAGATAGGTGTCGTGCGCGCCGGCCGAGCGCAAGACCGTCACCCAGGCCGGTGACGAGGTGCGGTCACCCGCGCGCGAAAGCAGCAGGCGCACAGTCATATCCACGCGTTCGATGGAGCGACCGAGCAGCAGGAAGCGGTAGCCGTCGTCGCGGCTGAGGGTGGAATCGGAGAGTCCGGCGAACATCGCCGCCCGATCCTTGATGTAGTGGAAGAACTCGTGCGGGCCGAGACCGCGGGCGGCCTTCTCGGTGGCCGTTAGCCCGATATAGGTGGCGTTCAGGCACTCCCACATCTCGCTGGAGGTGACTTCGCGTGCGCTCCTCGCATTTTCGCGTGCATTGGCGATCGAGTCGACAATGGAGTTGCCATGGTCGTGACTGAAGGCGACCAGGTCGGTGACCGACCAGACATCGAGTTCGACATCGGGCGGTTCGATACCGAGCACCCGCAGCAGGACCCGCGAGGTTCGGTCCGGATCCACCGTGGCGTCCTCGAGCAACTGATGCACCGCGACGTCGAGGATGCGGGCGGTGTCGTCTGCGCGTTCGACGTATCGTCCGATCCAATAAAGGGATTCGGCGTTGCGGGCCAGCATCAGCGCGTCACCCCGCTCTGCTGCTGACCCCGACCTAGTCGCTGACTCTGTCGCATCGATCCCAGCCGCTGCTCCTGTTGTTGCTGCTGCTGTTGCTGATTCGACTGCGCCGCGGTCAATTCCCGGCCGAGTTCCTGCTGATCGGATTGCGGCGGGTCGCTCACCAACTCCTCGCCCGCGAGCTCGCGGTCGGCGGGTGAGGCGCGCCCGGCCAGCACCCAGGTGTCCTTACTGCCGCCGCCCTGACTCGAATTGACGACCAGCGAACCCTCCGGCAGTGCGACCCGCGTCAAACCGCCCGGCAGCACCCAGATGTCATCGCCGTCATTGACCGCGAAGGGCCGCAGGTCGACATGACGCGGCACCAGCTCGTTACCGATCTTGGTCGGCACGGTTGACAGCTGCACCACCGGCTGCGCGATCCAACCCCGCGGATCCGACTTGATCTTGCGCCGGATCGTCTCCAGTTCCCGTGGCGTGGCCACCGGACCGATGACGATGCCGTAGCCGCCGGACCCCTCGACCGGTTTGATCACCAGCTCGGCGATGCGGTCGAGCACCTCCTCGCGCTCGTCGTCGAGCCAGCAGCGATAGGTATCGACATTGGGCAGTATCGGTTTCTCGGCGAGGTAATACTCGATGATCGTCGGCACATACGCGTAGGTCAGCTTGTCGTCGCCGACGCCGTTGCCGATCGCGCTGGAGATGACCACATTGCCCGCCCGCGCGGCATTCACCAGTCCGGCGACGCCGAGCACGGAATCGGGCCGGAAGTGCATGGGGTCGAGAAAGGTGTCATCGATGCGGCGATAGATCACGTCGACCTGACGCTCCCCCGCCGTGGTCCGCATGTAGACGACATTGTCGCGGCAGAACAGGTCGCGCCCCTCGACCAGTTCCACCCCCATCTGCCTGGCCAGCAGCGAATGTTCGAAATAGGCCGAGTTGTAGACGCCGGGCGTGAGCACGACGACCGTCGGATCGGCCTCGTTCGGCGCGGCCGAGGCGCGCAGCGCGGCCAGCAGATGCGTCGGATAGTCACCGACCGCACGCACCCGGTGCGAGGAGAACAGATCCGGGAAGACCCGCGCCATAGTGCGCCGGTTCTCCATGACATAGGAAACCCCGGACGGTGAGCGCAGATTGTCCTCGAGCACCCGGAAGTCGCCGCGCTCGTCGCGGATGAGATCGATTCCCGCCACGTGGATGCGCACCCCGTTGGGCGGCACCAGTCCGGCGGCCTCGCGGTGGAAGTGCTGACATGAGGTGACCAGTCGCTTCGGGATGACCTCGTCGCGCAGGATGTTCTGCTCACCGTAGACATCGGCGAGGAACAGCTCCAGCGCCGTCACCCGCTGCTTGATCCCGCGCTCCAGCTTGGCCCATTCGGCGGCCGCGATCACCCGGGGCACCAGATCGAGTGGGAAAGGCCGCTCCTGTCCGGAGAGCGAGAAGGTGATGCCCTGATCGATGAAGGCGCGGTCGAGTGCGTCCGCGCGGGCCGCGAGATCGGCCACGTCGATCGGCGCGAGCGCCGAGAAGATTCCCTTATATGGCTGACGCACCCGCCCCAGGCCGTCGAACATCTCGTCGAAGGCATCCGCGTACCGGCCGGGACGGTAGCCCTCGAATAGTCCGGATGTGGTTGCTCTGCCATTGCCATTCGCATGCCCGTTCGACCGGACACGGGTCGGCGCAGGTGATCGTGCCGAACGTGGCGGCGAGGCGGGAGTCATGCAAAAATCGTGCTACACGCAGCGTCGATGCTGTGTGAGACACAGGTAAATTTCTTGCATCACTCCGGGTTTACGCCCCCTTACAGCGGTCGGTAGCGTTGCCGGTCGAGCCGTTCGCGCGGTGGCGATTTCGCGTGCCGGGGTGGTGATGATTTCGTGTGCGACGCGGCGGCTGGTACCCTCGATCTTCGGCGTCGCGTTACCTGATTACTCCGGTTTCCAACGCGCGCTCGCGAACTTTTCAGCACAGTCCACCAGCGACAGGAACACGAGGAAACAGGCGTGGCCAACATCAAGTCCCAGATGAAGCGGATCCGTACCAACGAGGCGGCGCGCCAGCGCAACCAGTCGGTCAAGTCCGAGCTGCGCACCGAGATCCGCAAGGTCCGCGAGGCCTTCGCGGCCGGCGACAAGGCGAAGGCCACCGATCTGGTCGTCAGCGCCAGCCGCAAGCTGGACAAGGCCGCCTCGAAGGGCGTCATCCACGCCAACCAGGCCGCCAACAAGAAGTCGGCCCTCGCGCTGGCGCTGAACAAGCTCTGATCGCACCGGTACCGCCCGCGGTACCACCCGTACGTTGACGCAGCCGCCGTGGCCTCGATGACCACGGCGGCTTTTGTCGTCGCCGATCGACTATTGCGAGGATCACTTTTTCGGTCCGGCAGCCTGAATTCAGGTATTTCTTCAGCAATATTTCAGCAATCTCCCGCTTAGGTGCCGATGCGGCCCTCTGGGCGTTGAGCGGAGCCGTCCGGACAGATCCCAGGTCATCGAGACTGCCCAGGGCAAATCGGCAGGAAAGTGGCGTCCCCGCCGACATCCCCAGGTCATCCCCCGCGTCCCATTCCTCGAGCCGAATTCTGATCGGGCACCACATGTCGGAGGTTCCCGCTACGATTCGGCGCATGGTTACCGTGTACGCCAATCAGACGCCGGTTCGCTCCGAAGATCTGCCGGACATCATCCGCGCAGCCGAGGTCCTAGGCATCGGACTGAAGATCGAGAACGTCATGGTCCCCGATGAGGAAGGCGGCTACTCGCTGGAGTGGATCGTCACCCGGGACGAGGAAATTCCGGTCTACGAGGAGTGGGAGGGCCGGTACGAGGAGTCCGAAGAGGACATCGAACTGGTTCTCAGCTCGGTCGAATAGATCCCTGTGAATCCGCACCCGCGCCGAGCGGGTGCGGATCTCTGAGTGCTCAATCCAGGTCGGGGTTCAACCGATCCAGCGCGGCCTGGGACTCCGCATCGGCCGCGCGATAGATGATGATGCGCTGGTCCGGATCCTGTAGCGGCATGAGCACTTCGAAATTGACCACCAGCGGCCCGACCTCCGGGTGGCGCAGCGGCTTCCTCCCGCGCCCCTGCACCCGAACGTCGTGCCTGGCCCACCCCTGCGCGAACTCCTCGCTGCATGCGGTGAACTCGGCGACCAGATCGGCCAGTTCCTGATCGTCCGGATGGGCCGCCCACGCGGCGCGCAGATCGGCGATGCCTTCGCGAATGATCCGATCCCGGTCGCAGTAGAAATCGCGCATGGCGGGATCCAATAGGCACAGCCACATGGAGTTGCGCTGCCGCGGTGGTAGCGCGCCGAAGTCGACGACCAACCGCGCCATTTCCGGATTCCACGCCAGGATGTCGTAGCGGTGGTTGATCAGCATCGCGGGCAATGGCGACAGATCGTGCACCAGCAGCTCCAGTGCGGGCGCGGGGACGGTGCTCGGTTTCCCGGCATTCGGCTGGCGCTGCTGGGCCAGATCGAAGAGGTAGGCGCGCTCGTCGGTATCGAGGCGCAGCGCGCGTGCGAGCGCCTCCAGGACGTCAGCGGATGGGCGCAGGCCGCGCCCCTGTTCCAGCCGCACGATGTAGTCGGTGCTCACCCCCGCCAGCTCGGCGACTTCCTCACGGCGCAAACCGGGGGTGCGCCGAGCCTGTTTGCGCGGGGGCAGCCCTAAGTCGCCAGGATTCAATCGCTCGCGCCGAGCGCGCAGAAAGGCCGCGAGTGCTTGTGCCCAATTCGCGGAGCTCCCTGGCCCTCCGTGGTCACGCAAGCTACCGCCTCCAGGCCTGAGCTCGCTCCGCTGTGTCGCATTCACCGTGCTCGTCATCGCCCACGATCTTACGGCTGACTAGGACTGGCCTTCCCAGGAAAAACCTTCCCTTACCCATGCTCTCGCGCCGTTCCACACTCGATGACACCGGAAACGAAGTACGAACGACAGGAGCACG
The DNA here is from genome assembly GCF_055584605.1 of Nocardia sp. NPDC102475. NCBI lineage: Bacteria > Bacillati > Actinomycetota > Actinomycetes > Mycobacteriales > Nocardiaceae > Nocardia > Nocardia sp. NPDC102475. The sequence continues at coordinate 336,727 of NZ_JBVJLS010000002.1, forward strand.
ACATGTCCGGAGCCCGCACCCTCGATACCTACCGGTTGCTCGGCCGCTCGGGTCTTCGGGTGTCTCCGCTGTCCCTCGGGACCATGACGTTCGGCGCCGATTGGGGTTGGGGCGCCGATAAGGACGAGGCCCGCAAGATCTTCGACACCTATGTCGAGCGCGGCGGCAACTTCATCGATACCGCGAGCCAGTACACCAACGGCACCTCCGAGCAGCTGCTCGGCGAGTTCAGCGCCGCCAACCGGGAAAGTCTGGTGCTGGCAACGAAGTACACGATGCTGCGACGGCCGACCGATCCCAACTCCGGCGGCAATCACCGCAAGAGCATGGTCGGTTCGGTGGAGGCCAGCCTGCGTCGGCTGAACACCGACTACATCGACCTGCTGTACTTGCACGCCTGGGACTTCCTGACCCCGGTCGAGGAGATCCTGCGCGCCATGGACGATCTGGTCCGCGCCGGGAAGGTGCTCTATGTCGGCATCTCCGACGCACCGGCCTGGCAGGTCGCACGCATGCAGACCATCGCCGACCTGCGCGGCTGGTCCCTGCTGATCGCGCTGCAGATCGAGTACAGCCTGATCGAGCGGACCGTCGAACGCGATCTCATTCCGATGGCGCAAGAACTCGGCCTCGGCGTGGTGCCGTGGTCGCCGCTGGCCAGCGGGGTGCTCACCGGCAAGTACAGCCGCGCCGATTTGGCGCACGACGCGGCCAGCTCACCCGAGGGCACCCGCAAAAACGTGGCGGCCGCCAACGGAGCGCTCACCGAACGCGGCCTGGTGATCGCCGACGTGGTGAAAGATGTTGCGGCACAACTGGGTAAGACGCCGTCACAGGTAGCGCTCGCCTGGACACTGCAGAATCCGGGCGTCAGTGCACCGATCATCGGTGCACGCACGGCCGCACAGTTGGAGGACAACCTCGGAGCGCTCGAGGTCGAATTCGACACCGCGCAGCTGGACCGGCTGCAGCAGGCCAGCGCGATCGAGTTGGGCTTCCCCCACGACATGCTCGCCCGCCCGATGACCCGCGGCGTGACCTTCGGCGACCTGAAAATCGAAGGCCGCAACTGAGTTTCACCCGATGAGGTGGTGCGAGTCCGGCTCGCACCACCCCATCAGCGCGTCCGCCACCGATCAGCCGGAATTCCGCCGAACTCGACCCTCGGCGATATCGTGGGTAATACCATCACCGGGCGCCTTCGGTCGAGAAGTTACGCCGGATTCCGGTTCGGCTCAGTCGCCTATTGCGCCCGCGCTGACCCTTTCGCGCACGGGCGGTGAACTGTCGCCGTCAACCTGCGCTCGGTAACCCTCCGCTGCGCTACGGCATTCGCGGCACCCACTCAGCTTGCGGCGTGCAGGTCCAGGATCTTCGTTAGTGCGTGTTCCAAGGCGTAGTTGGCGTCGGCGGCACCGCCCTTTACGTCGGCATTCAGGGTGGCGACGACTTGCAGGGCCGTACCGATGCTGGCCTGATTCCAGCCCCGCGCTTGGGCCTGGGCCTTCTTCACCTTCCAGGGCGGCATGCCCAATTGCTGGGCAAGCTTGAACGGGTCGCCGCGGCCCGCGGATCCGACGCGGGCAATGGTGTGGACGGAGTCGGCGAGTGCGTCGGCGAGCAGTACATGCGGTACGCCGCGGTCATTGGCCCAGCGCAACGCCTCCATGGCACCGGGTCGATCGCCGGCCACCGCCAGTTCCGCGACATCGAAACCGGAGATCTCGGCCTTGCCGGAGTAGTAGCGGCGCACCGCGGCGATATCGATCTTGCCGCCGGTATCGGCGGCCAATTGCGAACAGGCGGCGGACAATTCCCGCAGATCCGAGCCGACCGCCTCCAGCATCACCTGCACGACCTCGCCCGAAACCCGCACCCCGGCATTGCGGAATTCGCCGCGCACGAACTCCACCCGCTCGGCCGCCTTCGTCAACTTGGCGCAATCGTGCACCTGTGCACCCGACTTCTGCAGCGCAGGGGCCAGCGCCTTGGCCCGACCGCCCCCGGAGTGCAGCACCACGAGCACCACACCTTCGGGCGGATCCGTGGCGGCGTCGGTGATCACCGCGACCGCCTCCTTACCCGCCTCCGCGGCCGACTCGAGCACGATCACCCGATCCTCGGCGAACAGCGAAGGGCTCAACAACTCCGCTAGCTCCGCGGTACTGGCATCCCCGGCCCGCAGTCGATCAACGGGTACCGCATCGGGGTCCGGCGCATTGGCCCGCACCTGCGCCGCAATCCCCGCGATGGCCCGTTCGATCAACAGCTCTTCATCGCCGAGCACCAGGTGCACTGCCGCAGTCCGTTCGGTCACGACTGCACCTCGCTGGCGCTCGGCTCCGTCGTGCCCGACGGTGCTGTGTCTTTGGTTCGCTCGCTGCGCTCGCTCACACGAGCATCCTACGGTCCGCCACCGACACGTCCGCACACCTCACAGGCACCTCCGATTTGTCACCGTCCGTGTTCGAACTCGGGCCTCCCGGTCGTCTGGCTGTCCTTCCTTCATCCACAACCAGGCGCTGTAGTCGGCAGATAACTGTCCCGACTTCGGCCGGACACGGGTCCAACGAAACCCCGCGCTCGCAAGCTGCCCGGGTCCATCAGCTTTGTCCAGATCGGCGCGCAGACTATCGGGACGGCGATCTGGCTCGTCGAATGGTTACGGTTCGCAGCTGGCGACCTTCACCCAGGACCAGTACGTCGCCTTGTTGATCGGTCCGCGCGACGGCGACTCCCAGCGCGGCCAGATCCGCGAGCACACCGGGGTGCGGATGGCCGAAGGTGTTGTCGGCACCGACGCTGACCAAGGCGAGTCGAGGGTGGACGGCGCCGATGAATTCCTTGGTGGTCGTTCGGGAGCCGTGGTGTGGCAGCTTCAGAACGTCGGCCTGAACAGCAGCACCCGAGTGGAGCAGTCGTTGTTGCGCCGGTGCCTCGATATCGCCGGTGAGCAGAATTCGGCCCGCGGGAGTCGTGGCGGCGATGACAATCGAGCGGTCGTTGGCGTCGTCGGTGCTCGGCGGGCCGGTCGGGCGGTGCGCGAGTGGGGCCGGGGCCAGTACGTTCAGTTCGATAGTGCCGAAACGCAATACCTGTCCCGAGGACAGCTCCAGCACCGGGATGTGAGCCTGCGCTGCGAGACTGGCGACTTGCTCCGGACCACTGACCGATGCGCCCCGATCTCGTGGGGAACGCGGTGCGTTGGACGTGCCCGTCGACTCACCTGAATTCGCCTCGGATCTGGTCGAATTCGATATTCGCACCTCGCCGGTGCTTGCGGATTCGACGTTGACCGTTGTTCCGGACAGCTCGCCAGGCCCGACACCCAGGGCATCGACCTTCCGGCCCTGTAATGCACCGGCCAGACCAGCGATGTGGTCGGCGTGCGGATGTGTCAGCACGAGAAGCGAGATCCGGTTGATACGCAAACGATTCAGACAGGTCCGCATGGTGCGCGGATCCGGACCGACATCGATGACCACCGCCGTGTGATTACCGACAGACAATGCGAGTCCGTCACCCTGTCCGACATCACAGACGGCCAATACCCACCCAGCAGGTGGCCAACCCGGATGCCAGACTCGCACCGGAATCAGCACGACCGCGACGCCGAGCAGAACGGCAGCGGCAAGACGACGCATTACCGCTGACCGCAATGCCAGCACAACGAGAACTACTGCCGCACAGGCGATAGCCCCGCCGGTGAGCCCACCGCGCACGGAGATCTCCGCGCCGGGCACATTCGCCGCATGTTCGGCGACGAACAGCAGCCACCACAGTGGCGGTTGCGCGCAGCGCAGTATCAGTTCGGCCAGCGGAGGCCAGGCCGCGGCGAGCGCGGTGCCGATCGCCCCGAGCACCGTGATCGGTGCGATTACCGGTTCGACCAGGATATTCGCGAGGATCGCGACCAGACTGAGCCGTCCGGTCAGCGCGACCACCAGCGGTGTCGTCACCACAAACGCAGCGGCCGATACCGCGACGATCTCGGCCGGCACGCGCCACCAGCCGCGGGCGCGCAACCAGTCCGCCCAACTCGGCGCCAACAGGATCAGTCCGGCGGTCGCCAGTACCGACAGTCCGAATCCGGCACGCACCGCCAGTTCCGGCCACAGCGCGAGCAGGCCGATGACCGCCGTGCAGAGCGCGGGCAATGCCTGCTTGCGGCGTCCGGTTATCAAGGCGAGCAGGGTAATCGCACCCATTGCCCCCGCCCGCAGCACACTCGGGTCCGGACGTGCCACCACAATGAACATCAGCAGTGCTGCCGCCGCGACCGCTGCACCGACGCGCGGGCCCAGGGTGAGCAGCCGCACCGCACCGAGTACAACCGCCAATAAGATCGTGAAATTGGCCCCGCTGACCACGCATATATGTTCCAGCCCAGCGATTTCGAACTCCGCACGGACTTCGTCGGACAGCGCGGACGTGTCGCCCACCACCAGCGCGGGCAACAGCCCGGCCTGCTGTTCGGGTAGCACGCGTGCGGCCGAGGCGAGGTCGGTGCGCACTGCCGCAGCGACCCGTTGCCACCAGGGCAGCGCGCCGACCACCACCGGCGGTCCCTGGGCACGCAGCGTGGCGACGGTGAGATCGCGGTGCCACGGCAGCTCAGGTTTGGCCCGAAACTCCACCGCCCGTCCGGGCAGCAGCCCGTCCCAATCCGCACCGGACCCGAGAACCACCACGGTGCCACCCGCCCGCACCGTCGAACCGCCTTGGCGGTAATCGCGCAACTGTGCCCGCACCGTCCACCGCTGCTCACCCCCGAATGCGCTGGACCGCACCGGTTTCGGATCATCGATGGGTGTGACGACCACACGCACCGAAGCCGCTGTGTTACGCAATGGATGCGTCGCCACCCGGTGCTCGCGCCACGCCCCGGCCACCGCGAACCCGGCACCCAACAGCAGCGCTGCAAGTGCGGCAACGGCGACCACCCGCCATCGCTCACTGGGATGGGCCACCGCCCGCAACAGCACCACCCAGAGCCCGATCGCCAGCAGCACCAGCACCGACGCCAGCACCAGACCAGCCACCCATCCCACCGTCAGTGCGACAACCGTTGCACCCCAGCAACTCAGTGCCGCGGGCAGCAACCGTGCGTCGAGCACCGGTACCGTCTCCATCGACGGCCCGCCATCCTCGGCAGCCCGGCGATCGATATCGCCCGGTCCGTCCGACACACCCTCGAATGCGGTCATACCGTAACCAGATCGCGCAGACGTGCGAGGCGGGCCGGGCCGATGCCGTCTACCTCACCGAGTTGGGCGACATCGGTGAATCGTCCATTCGTGGTGCGCCAGGTGACGATTGCGCGGGCGGTGACCGGGCCGATGCCGGGGAGGGCGTCGAGTTCGGCTTCGGTGGCGGTATTGAGGTCGACTTTACTCGACGGGCGTTGTGCCGCAGCAGAATTCGAAGCTGAGCCGCCTGGCGGTCGTCCGCCTGCACTGATCGTGGTGCTGCCGAGTTGCGGCCCCACGTTCGGACCACTTGGACCAACGAGAACCTGGTCGCCGTCTTGGAGACGCTGTGCGAGGTTGAGTCCGCTCAGATCCGCGCCGTCCTTGGCACCACCAGCGGCGGCGAGTGCGTCGGCGACCCGTGCCCCGGCGGACAATCGAACCAGGCCGCCGCGATGAACCAGGCCGACCACACTGATCACTAATTCCGTTGTGGGACTGGTGGTTACCGGCACGACCGACGGTCCCGCTCCGGATGATGCCGCCATGCCGACACCGGACAGCCCAGCCGGTACCGTGCCGGTGCTGATGCGTACCGCCGACGGCAGCGGCACCGTCTGCGCGACCGGTCGCTCACGCAAAACCACGACGGCCGCGACGACCACCGCCGCCAGTCCGACCGCGACGAGCGTCACCAGCCCACGCCACCCCGGATCCAGTCGAGTCCCCCGAAATCGTTCCGGCACAAGCCGATCCCGCCAAGCCGAGCGCCGCTGCGGCACATCCAGCCAACTCGGTGTCCGCACCTCGCCGACCCCGTCGTCATCATCCTCGAGATCGGAGCTGGCCGCCTCGGTAGAAACCTCGGGATCGGACTCCACCGCCTCGGATAACTCCTCGTCATCCCACCGCCCACCTCGAACCGGCGGCTTGCTTCGCACCGATCGCTTTCCGGACCTCGACGAACGCGGCGAACTTCGGCACAGCTCAGCGTCGGTACGCGCCGGACTTCCGGCACCGATCGTTCGGTTGGCACCGACTCGCTCGGTCAACACGCTCAGTCGTCGGCGAATCCGCTCGCGCTCGTCATGTCGGGACATGGCGGCGACGCTAGTCCCGCGGCAAGATCGGGAATCAGTGCCGACCAGGCGAAATAAAAAGTCTGTTGATAACTCCGAGCCTGTGGATAACTTCGCCCGCTGGATCAGGTTCGCAAGGCGATGAGTACCGTCGTGGTGAACCGAACCATGAAGGAACCGCCCGCCGCATCAATGGCAGCCCCGACACCTTCCAGCACCTCTTCCTGTGTGGCAGAGGAGAATTGGGCATGGCCGCCGGTCGTCGGCAATTGATCCAGCCACTCGTCCCGGGTGTACGTCCGCTCCCAATCGAACGTCCACTGCTCGGGTTCACCGAAGCCACCCGCCGCCCGAATCCCCTCGATCGCCTTGTCGGACGGCGTCGCATACGTGGTCGTCGCCCCCGCCGCCCAACGGGCAGCGAGCGAGTCGGGGACGACCCGTTGATAAACCGCGGCAAAGGCTTTGGCCAAGTCCGTCGGCGGTTGGCCCGCATTCCAGAACACGGCAAGCCGTCCACCGGGTCGCAGCACTTCAGCGGCCTTCGCGGCGCCCGCGACCGGGTCCACCCAGTGCCAGGTCTGCCCGGAGATGACGGCGTCGAAGATTCGCCGCGCCGGGTCCCAGGCTTCGAAGGCAGACACTTCGACCTCGAAACCGTACTTTCGCGCCCACTCACCCATCCGCGCATCAACCTCCACCCCCAATACATGGCAACCCGCCGCCCGGAACTGCCGGGCCGCGATGCCGGTGCCGATGCCGACATCGACGATCTCAGGTCCGGGGGTGGCGGCGACGATCGCATCAACCATGGCAGCCGGATAGCTGGGACGTGCCCGGTCATAGCGTTCCGGATCCGAGCCGAACGATTCGGCCAGCTCACGGGCTCGATGGGATTCGCGTTGGTCGGAGGACGTAGGCTCCGAAGGTACAGTGGGCATGCGCCCACCATAGTGGGCACATGCCCACTTGCCAACGGGTGCGTCCGAGAAAAGGAGATACCGTGCCGACAGGCGTGGCCATGCGTGATCCGCGCGAGCAGCTATTCGAGGCTGCCGAACGAATCCTGTTGCGAGACGGTCCGAATGCACTGACCAGCCGCGCTGTCACCACCGAGGCAGGCTGCGCCAAGGGCGTCCTGCACCGGCACTTCGCCGATTTCGACGCCTTCCTCGCCGACCTCGTACTCGACCGCATCGGCCGAATCGATCAGCAGTCCGCTGCCCTGCGCGAATCCGCAGGCACCCGCACGGTGACCGACAATCTCACCGACGCCCTGACCACTGTCTTCGAATCGGTCGCGGTAGCCATAGTCAGCCTCGTCACCTTCCGCGACGAACTCCGCACCCGCCTGCGCCAGGTCCGCCCCTCCGGCGTACCCGTACTCACCGAAGCAACCACCATGCTCGCGACCTACCTCACCGCCGAACAGTCGCTGGGCCGCATCACCCCCGAGGCCGACACCGACACCCTCGCCCTGACCCTCATCGGCAGCGCCCACCTCCTCTTCGCCGACCGCAGCAACCCCACACCGACCTCCGAAGCCACCCGCAAAGTCGTAACCACCGTCATCGCAAGCACTCTCAGGTGAGATGGCGGGTGTCACCGAGGCTGACGACCTGGCGGTTGCGGAAGTAGTCATCCTCGCGCAGCTCCGTGATACTTCCCGGAGCAGCATGCAACCGCGCGTAACCGAGTGATTCGATCGGCAACATCGTCCACGCCGCAACGCTGAAAGTGATTGCGCCACCGTGTGTTACGACGATCTGACGATCGCAGTCGCGCTCCCGGATCGCGTCCATCGCCGAATAGACGCGCCGCGCGAATGCGGCAATGGTCTCCGATCCCGGTATGCCTTCATCATGGCCCATTCGCTCCCCGACGGCGGGCGGCCGCACGAATCGCTGATCCAGCCATTGCTGGGGCTTACCCTCGGCCTCGCCATAGGACTTCTCGCGCAATCGCGGATCGAGAATCGGCGGCACATGCAGCAAATTGCCGATCACAGCCGCGGTCTGCGCCGCGCGCTGTAGATCCGATGTGAATAACTCAACGCCGACCTGCGCCGGAATCCTCGAGCGAAGCGCATCGGCGATCGCATCCGCTGCGCGCAAACCGGCAGGCGTGAGCTGCGCGTCGTACCACCCTCCCACCAAGCCCTCAACGTGATGTGTCGACTCCGGATGAGCGATGACATAGATGATTCGCACGAGCCGATCCTCGTCGACGTGGTCGTGACTTCGGCGACCAATCAGCTATCAAGACCAATCGGTACTATTCAACTGATTGTCATCTCCGGCGAAAGGCCAGGCGATGGTGTCGAGGCGAATGTGACAAGGCTGCCCCGGTATGCGGCGATGCTGGCGCTCGCGGCCGACCTCCCCAGCGATGACCAACGCTGGGCATACGAGGTGAAATTCGACGGTATTCGTGCCATTGGGCATGTCGACCGCGACCTGCGCCTGATCTCACGCAACGGCAACGACATCACTCCCGCGTGGCCCGAACTCGCGGATCTCGCCCCGGCAACCCCGCCCTTCGTCATCGATGGCGAAATCGTCACCTTCACCGCCGACGGCCGCAGCTCCTTCGAGGCGCTGCAACCACGCATGCACCAGCGCAATCCCGCAGCGATTCGAAGCCTCGCCAAATCCGTTAAAGCGACTTACCTCATCTTCGATCTACTCCATATCGGCACGCGCTCTCTGATCGATCTGCCTTACGAGCAGCGGCGGCAACTGCTGGAACAACTCGACCTCCATGGCCGGCACTGGCGGGTTCCGCCGCGCCTGCACGGATCCGGCGCCGACGTCCTCGCCGAATCTCGACGGCTCGGCCTCGAAGGGATCGTGTGCAAGCGACTCGACAGCCCCTACCTGCCCGGGCGACGCAGCCCGCTCTGGACCAAGGTCAAGAACGTCAACGACCAGGAAGTCGTCATCATCGGTTGGCGCCCGGGTACCGGCCGCCGGGCCGGGCGCATCGGCTCATTGCTCATGGGCATCTACGACAACGCCGGAAAACTGATCTATATCGGCAACGTCGGCACCGGATTCACCCAGGCGATGCTCGATGAGCTGAAAGCGAGACTCCAACCGCTGCAACGCAAAACACGCACCGTCGACACCAGCGTTCCCGGCGCCATTTGGGTCGAGCCCCAGCTTGTCGGTGAAGTGTCGTTCACCGAATGGACCGGTGACGACCGACTTCGACACCCGTCCTGGCGCGGACTCCGTCTCGACAAGGAACCACGACAAGTGAGACGAGAGTATATTCCTTGACAGTTATATAACTGATGGGGAATAGTCGATCGCGTGACGACGCCGAAGGCATTTCAGGCGCTGGCCGAGCCGAATCGGCTGGCCATCCTCGAGGTACTGCGCGAGGGAGAGCAACCGGTGGGAGTGTTGGCGCAACGGTTGAGCCTGAGCCAGCCCGCAGTGTCGAAACATCTGCGCATGCTCAAGGATGTCGGGCTGGTCGAGGTGCGCTCGGATGCCCAACGTCGCCTCTACCGCATCAGGCTCGAACCGCTGGTCGAACTCGACGACTGGCTCGAGCCCTACCGGCGGTTGTGGAGCGCGCGCCTGGACCGACTGGAAGAACATCTCAACCGACGGAGGCAATCGTGACCGACGCCCAGCTGATTACCGATGGCGCACGACCGGCCGTTCGACTGGAGCGCCAGCTACCCGACCCACCGAAAGTGGTGTGGCAGGCCATCACCCAGCGAGAACAGCTCAAATCCTGGTTCCCCTGCGACGTCATCGTGGATGGCGGGGTCTGGCAAGTTGGCGCCGCGATAACCTTCCGCTTCCCGAGCGATGTCGCCGACATGACGCTCAGCGGCGAGGTGTTGGCCGTGGACGAGCCGAATCTTTTGTCCTTCACCTGGGGCGAAGAGACCCTGCACTTCGAGCTGACCGAGCACGAAGGCGGTACCCGCCTGGTGCTGGTCGACGAACTCCCGCCGGGCGCGGCAGCACGCAATGCCGCGGGTTGGGACGAGTGCCTGGACCGCCTTGTCGGAGTTGCGCCGGCACCCGATGCCTGGAAATCCCGCTTCGCGGTCTACTCGGCGGCATTCGAGTCGGCTCTCGGTCCCCAGGTAGGCCCACCCGCCGATTACAAGGGCTGACCCGAAAGAATGATTCCTCTCCGGATGAGTGGGTCCGGACCGGATCCGGGCCTGCTCAACCGGAGAGGAATCCTGGGCATCCCGAGTTCTGTTGAGTGTCGGCACATGGCATCTACCTCCATTTCATTGCTGGGACCGAATAGACGGATCTAGGTGAACAGCCTGGTGACGAAGGCGTTCATGTTGTCGCGGACCCGCTCGATCTTGGTCTCCTCGGTGATGAGATCTTCGCGGTACCGATTGCCCAGCGCGGGCGTTCGCTTACCGCGCGCGTAGAGCGAACACGCCAGATCGGTGCACATATAGGTACCGACCGAGTTGCCCCGGCGTCCGGATTCGCCCGCCTTGTGCGCGGTCATCAGCGAGACGCCCCCACCGGTGTGCGCGGTCAGGCAGATCGCGCACATCTGGGTCCGGCCGGATCCGCCCGTTTCGTAGCGCAGCGCGACGCCGATGATGCGGTCGTCCTGCGGCACAACAAGATAGCCGCGGCCGGGTAGCGACGGATCGCTCCAGCCGAGAAAATCCAGGTCATCCCAGGGCTGTGCGTCCAGGTCCCGAGGCACCGGCAACTTCTTGGCGGTCGTCTTGGAGCAGTTGATGAACGACGACCTGATGTCGCGTTCGGTGACGGCTTTCATGACGGCATCGACTCCTTCGATCGGTTGACAAACCGAAGGAACGCTACAGCTGGTCATTAGCCCAGGCAACGGAATTTCCAGCTCATACGCGGCGCATTACCGAAACGACCTTCCCCAGCACCACTGCCTCGTCACCGTCGATCACGTCGTAGGCCGGATTGCGCGGTTCCAGATAGACATGGCCGTTGCGACGACGATAGACCTTGACCGTCGCCTCCCCATCGATCATCGCGGCGACGATGTCACCGGAATGCGCCTCGTGTTGTTTGCGGATCACCACCAGGTCGCCGTCGCAGATCGCCGCGTCGATCATCGAATCGCCGCGCACGCGCAGCCCGAAAACCGTTCCGCGCCCGACGAGTTCACGCGGCAGCGTCATCATGTCGTCGGCGTGCTCTTCGGCGAGGATGGGTGTACCCGCCGCGATATCGCCGACGACAGGAACCGCGACCGAATCCTCGGCCTGCTCCGGAGCCACCGATGCTTGCAGGAACATGCGCACATCGATCGGCCGCGACATGGTCTCGCTGCGACGCAGAAATCCCCTGTCCTCCAAGGACTTCAGATGCTTGGAGACCGAGGACGAGGACCGCAGCCCGACGGCATCGCCGATCTCCCTGGTATTCGGCGCGTACCCGTACCGCAGCACCCAGTCCCGGATCGTGGCGAGGATCCGCTGCTGACGCGGCGGCAGGGTCGAGGTGTCGAGGTGCTCGAAGGCATCGTGGTCGTATCCGGTCACCCGGGAATCCTAGGTGCGCGCGGACAATTCTCCGCTTTGTCACATCCGGCCCGCCTGCGTCGTCATACCGGTGAAGAGCAGCACATGGGAACTTTGGAGGAATCATGACGACCATCCTGCTGACCGGCGGCACCGGCACACTCGGCCGCCACGTCACACCACTGCTGGTCGAAGCCGGTTTCAAGATTCGTATGCTCAGCCGCAATGCCCACGAATCGACCGACGGCATCGAGTTCGTGACCGGAGATCTGCTGGCGGGTACCGGCGTCGAGGCCGCAGTCGACGGCGCGGAGATCATCCTGCACCTCGCGGGCGGCCCTAAGGGCGACGACATCGCGACCCGGCATCTGGTCGATGCCGCCGCCAATGCGGGCGTGCAGCACATCGTCTACATCGGCGTGATCGGCGCCGGGAAGCTGCCGATCGGCTACTTCCGGGCCAAGTTCGCCGCCGAACAGGCAATTATCGAATCGGGTGTGCCGTACACCATCCTGCGCGCGGCCCAGTTCCACGACCTCGCCCTGAAGACCGCACAAGCCATGGCGAAGAGCCCGATCGTTCCCGCACCGGGCGCGATCCTGTGGCAGCCGGTCGATTCGCGGGAAGTGGCCGCGCGGCTCGTGGAGTTGACGCGCGGCGCACCGGCCGGGCTGGTAGCCGATCTGGTCGGGCCGACGGTGTACACGATGGCCGAGCTGATCCGCGGATACCTGAAGGCCGAGGGCAAGCGGCGGCTGTTCCTCCCGGTTCCGGTGCCGGGCAAGGTCGGGCGCGCGTATCGCGCGAAGGAGAATCTGACCCTCGATGGTGCGACGGTCGGCAAACTCACCTGGGAGAACTTCCTCGCCGAGCAGATGTGACAGCGAATCTCCTCGCGCAGCCGCAGGAAAAAGTGATGTGCCGGCGCCGCGACTGCTCTGCTACCGTGGCCGACATGAAGCGCGCTGCTGTGACGACGACGCCGGAGACCGTCCCGGCGCGCTGATTGCTGTCATGATCGAAAGCCCCGGGCGAGTGCCCGGGGCTTCGTCTTGTGCTCACTCGCCCGCTGTCCGCGAGGAGACCCCGTGCACGACCACCGCAAACTCGGCCGCGAACTCGGCCTGTTCGATACCGACCCGCTGATCGGATCCGGCCTGCCGTACTGGCTGCCCGACGGCGCCACCGTACGCCACGCACTCGAGGAATTCATCCGCACCGCGGAGCGACGGGCCGGGTACCGGCACGTGTACTCACCGGCGCTCGGGAAGCGGGAGCTCTACGAAATATCCGGGCACTGGTCGCACTATCGCGACGACATGTTCCCGCCCATGCAGTTGGGCGGCGAGCAGATGGTGCTGCGCCCGAGCCTGTGTCCGCATCACGCGGTGATATTTCGCTCCCGCTCGCACAGCTACCGCGAATTGCCTTTGCGGATGGCCGAATTGGGCGGGATGTATCGGTCGGAACTCTCCGGTGTACTCGGCGGACTCACCCGTGTCCGCGCGATCCAGCTCAATGACGCACACATCTTCTGCACCGTGGATCAGGTCGCCGACGAGGTCGCGGGCGCGCTGGAACTGATTCGATCGGCGCACGCGGCCATGGGCATCCAGCCCACCCGATACCGCCTCTCACTGCCTGGACCGGGCGGGAAATACGTTGCTGCCCCAGAACTCTGGCAGCAGTCGATCGCGATGCTCACCGATGTGCTCGACCGTTCCGGCCTGCCCTACGAAGCAGCTGAGGGCGAGGCCGCCTTCTACGGCCCCAAGATCGATATTCAATTCACCGACAGCGCGGGCCGCGAATTCACCCTGTCCACCGTGCAGGTCGACTTCCACCAACCGGAGCAATTCGATCTGCACTACATCGGCGCGGACGGGGTCAAGCATCAGCCGGTCATGGTGCACCGCAGCATTATCGGCAGCGTCGAGCGGGCCGTCGCGCACCTGATCGAGGTGCACGGCGGTGCGTTCCCGGCCTGGCTTGCCCCGACCCAGTTGGTCGTCCTACCGGTTTCGGCGGCCGAGTCGGCACCCGCCGAAGCGCTCGCCGAACGCTGTCTCCAGCTGGGACTGCGCGCCGAAATCGCCGATCAGGGCAGTCTCGGCGCGCGCATTCGCGAAGCTCGCCTGGTCCCCTACCAAGTCGTGATAGGTCCCAAGGAGGTCGCGAATGACCTTGTCGCGGTGCGGCTTCGGGACGGACAACGCCTTGAGCCGTTAAGTGTCGACGAATTGCTCTCCCGCATAACCGAACTCATCGCCGCGCACAGCACCCTGCTCTGACCGTCAATGCTCGGTGACGAAGTGGATCGCCAAGCGGTCACACAGTTCGCCGAGTGCGCACGCATCGATCTGTGGCGTGTTCGGCCACGCATCGGCGTTCGTCCACGGCACCGAGGCGGGGGTGCCATGCGGACGAGCGAATACGTGCTGATGGAAATGCGCGACGCCCAGTCCGGTGATCGCGGAGAACACGAATTCCGGTACCAGCTCGACGTGTAACGCGTGCGCGGCGCGTCGAGCGGCCCAGCCCACCGCCTGGGCCTCGGCGTCGGTCAAGGTGGACAACGTCGGTGCGTGCCGCCGGGTCTCCACGAAGAGGTAGCCCGGCACCGGCGTGCCCTCGGTGAGCGGCCGATGTGTGACCAATACCAGGTCATCCACGTAGATCACCGGACCGACCAGCGCACCGATCCCCCGATGCTTATCGCAGATCGGGCATTCGCTCCCCATATTGTCGCCATAGCTGCCATACACCGTCTCGATATCGAAGTTCCGCCATCCCACTCGATATCGCCGAGCGCCGTTGCGGCACTTGGTGATATCCCGCTGACGAGGTCGGGTCGGGCGGTGCCGCCTGGCGGCACCGGCGCACATTGTGGATCGTGGCATCGGCGATCAGTTCAGTGCCTCAGTGGTCATGCCGCGACGTTAGTCACCTCCGGTGCCGACCGAAGGGGTTGCGATCACGCAGAAATTTTTACGCCCACCACGCCATTCGACCAGAGATGCGGCGCACTCGCGAGTGCTGGACCGTAGCCGATCAGGCGCAGCCGCCGGGGACGACCAACACACCGACCGCACCGAGGCCGAGGTGGACGGCCAGCGTCGGCCCGAATTCCGCGACGATCAATTCGCGTATGCCGGGCAGCAACTCGCGCAGTTGGGTGGCGACGGTATTCGCGGCATCCTCGGCACCAAGGTGTTGTACGGCGACGGCGGCACCGTCGTCACCGGCCGCATCCACCGCTGCCGCAACGAGTTTGGCGTAGGCCTTGGAGCGGGTACGAACCTTTTCGCGCAGTTCCAGGCGACCCTCGACGATCTGCAGCAGCGGTTTGCTCACCAGTTCGCTGCCGAAAAAGGCCGCGGCGCTGCTCAATCGGCCGCCACGCCGCAATTGCTCGGTGCGGTTCACCAGGACGAAGGTGCGTGATCGACTGGCCGCGGCGACGGCGGTGTCATAGACGACATCCAATGTCGCCCCACTGTGCGCGCGGCGCGCGGCGGCGAGCACCGGCAAGCCGGTAGCCAGACCGGCGCCGAGTGAATCTACCAACCGGACCTGATCGGCGGCATCCATATCGCGGACCGCCTGCCGTCCCGCCTCCCAGGTACCGGAGAGTTGGCGCGAAAGGTGCACCGCGACAACGCCGTCCCCATTACTGCGCTCCAGCGCCTGCTCGTAGACGGCACGCAGCTCACCGGGTGAGGCCGCCGAGGTCGTCACGGTATCCGAGCCGTAGTCGATATCGATGGCGTCGACGCCTTCGCGGATGGTGCGGTCGCCGACCAGCACATGCAGTGGGACAACGGCGATGTCCAACTCAGCGACGAGTTCGGCAGGGAGGCTGGCGGACGAATCGGTGACGACCACAACGGCCACGGACTACCGAACCTCCTGCAAGGTCTTCACCATCGAATTCGCCACTGCAGTATGTCCGGCCCACCCCCAGTGGATGCCGTCCGGATTCGCGTCGCCGGAGAAGATGTCCTCGCGCACCGCTTCACCGAGATCGACCAGCGGGACGGAAGTCTTGTCCGACCATGCGCGCAGTGCCTTGACGGCAGGCTCCCGGCCGCTGTGCACATGCCCGTATGCGGCGCAGTTGTGCACGGACGGCAGTACCGCGACGACCGGCAGATCCGGACGCAACTGGGCCAGCGCTTCGCGCGACTGCTCCAGGTAGTCCACGCTCACCTTCGGCGGCAATGCCACGGGGCGACCAAGTTTCGACAGCTTGGGCTGCAGCCAGTTGTAGGTGGCGCGGACCCCGCGACGCAGCACGGGCGGACGCACATAGCGGATCAACTCGCGCAGCGCGGTCGGCAGCGGCGAGGGCAGAGTGTCCATGCCGCCGACCGCGAAGACGACCGCACCCGCGCGCGGTACCGCGGCCCACACCCGGGGGTCGCCGATCAGCGCCCAGTACGCGTCCCGGCAGGTCCAGCCGATCCGCCCGATCAGCTCGACATCCCAATCGAGTTCGGCGCCGACCAGATTCGGCCAGATCTTCGGATGGTCCGCGGGCAGGCCGCCCTTCGGACCGAAGTAGGACAGCGAGTCCGCGATCACCAGCAGCACCGGACGATCCGATTCATCGGTCGAGGCCGGATCGGCCGTAACCTCGTCGCCGGTAACCGATTCGAGCGAGGGATCGTCGACGACCGAATCCACTGCGGATTCGTCACCGCGCGCCGAAACCGCAACCGTGACTTCGGGCGCGGATTCCGCTGCGGGAATTATGGACTCATCTGTGGGAGCAGCGCCGATCACCGACTCATCAGTCGACGCCGCGATATCCGTATCAGAAGCTGCCGCAACACCTTCCGGTGGTTCACTTGCCGGTTCCGCAGGCTCCGCGCCGGTTCCGAACTCGGTCGCGTACGCGGCGGGCTCCTCGTTACCTTCCCCGGAGTCGGCGGCGGCAACAGATTCGTCGCTGTCGGACTCGGCCGACTGAGACTCGGCCGGTTCCTCCGGCTCGACCGTCTTCACCGGGGGAGGTCCGAATAGCGCGTCCGGGATCGCCCGTTCGGGCTTCGCCGAAACCCGACGGAACAATTCATCCGGTACCTGCCGAACCGGTTCTTCAGAGGACATCCGGGGCCACCTTCGCCGCTGCATTCCACACATCCAGGCGCCAACCGGGCTGATCGATGCTCGGACCGTGACTGCTCAGCTGCACCCAGCTGGTATTGGCCAATCCCCCTAGGGCAGGCCAGTTCCGCGGCGGCAGGTCGAGCAGCGCGGCCGTAAGGGCGGCGATCAGCCCGCCGTGCGCCACCAGGATGATAGTCCGGCCTGGCCAATCCTGCCGCTCGGCGAACAATTCTCGAACAACCGGCAGGGACCGTGCGCCGACCTCGAGCTTGCTCTCACCACCGGGCGGGGTATAGGCCGCATCCAAGCGCCACGCGACCCGCGCGCCCGGATAGTCGGCGTCGACCTCCAGATGGGTCAATCCCTCCCAGTCGCCGAGGTTGGTTTCCCGCAGCCGCCGATCCAGGACCACCGGAACATCGGTGTGGTCGGCCAGTGCCGAGGCGGTATCGAAGGCGCGCCGCAGATCAGAGGAGACGATGGCGATCGCATTGCGCGAAACCAGTTCGCGCGCAGCCTCTTTCGCCTGACGACGACCGAGCTCGGTGAGATCGGTGTCGATCTGCCCTTGCATCCGGTCGGAAGCATTCCACTCGGTCTGCCCGTGCCGCAGCAGGATCAGCGTGCGGACGCCGGCATACTTGCTCACTCGCGTTCTTCCCCCGCTTCATCACGCATCACGACACCCTCGGACTCGGCGTGCTTGAACACCTCGGTCCCGGCCGCGATCCCGTCCACCGGAACCGCCGGACAATCCTTCCAGAGCCGTTCCAGCGCATAGAAATTGCGTTCGTCATTGTGCTGGATGTGCACGACGATGTCGACGTAATCCAGCAGTGCCCACCGGCCCTCGCGGGTCCCCTCGCGCCGGACCGGCTTGTGCCCGGCTTCGCGGAGCTTTTCCTCGACATTGTCGACGATGGCATTGACCTGACGCTCGTTCGGCGCGGAGGCGATCACGAAGCAGTCGGTGATCACCAACTGTTCGGAGACGTCGAGCACCACGACGTCGGTGGCCAGCTTCTCGTCCGCCGCGCGCGCGGCGACCTGTGCCATCTCCACCGATTCGACAGATGCGCTCATGCCTCCACCTCGCTGGCGCTCGGCTCCGGCATGACCGCATCAGCGGCTCCGTTATTGGTTCGCTCGCTGCGCTCGCTCACGCCTTATTTACCTTCCACTCCTACGGGCACATATAAATGCCGCTTCGATATGTACTGCACGACGCCGTCGGGCACGAGGTACCACACCGGCCGGTTCTCGGCGGCGCGGCGACGACATTCACTCGATGAGATCGCCAACGCCGGGATCTCGATCATGGTCACCGCATCGACCGGCAGGTCACGCAGATGCTCCTCGAGATGATCGGTGTTCAGCTCATACCCCGGTCGGCTCACCCCGACGAATTTCGCCAGTTCGAACAACTCCGCCCAATCCTGCCACGTCAAGATGTTGGCGAGCGCGTCAGCTCCGGTGATGAAGTACAGCTCGGCGTCTGGATGCTTGGTGCGCATCTCACGCAGGGTGTCGACGGTGTAGGTGACCTTGCCCCGGTCGATATCGGCTCGGCTGACCGAGAATCGGGGATTGGAAGCGGTCGCGATCACAGTCATGAGGTAGCGATCCTCGGCCGGGCTGACCTGCTTATCGGCCTTCTGCCACGGCTGTCCGGTCGGGACGAAGATCACTTCGTCCAGTTCGAACCGGTTCGCGACCTCGCTGGCGGCGACGAGGTGGCCGTGGTGGATGGGGTCGAAAGTGCCACCCATCACCCCCAGCTTGCGTCGACGCCGACCGTTCTCCTGCATGAGAGCCGAGCTTAACCGGTCGGTTCGGTCCGAGCCGGGGCCGGACGGTCAACTGCTGACGACCGCCCGCAGACCCGGCTTCAGCACTGCGTCGAGTTCGGACCACGGGATCGTGATGTCGATATAGCCCAGCGCGTGCGAGGCGATCTCCCCGAGGTAGACCCGCAGACCGTCGGGCATGGCCAGCCAGTCCTTGAAGTTCTCCACGGCCGGTGCGATGCGCTGCTTGTCGTAGGGGTTCGTGCCGATGCGGGACTTGGGGATCTGCACCTCCGCCTGCGCCGACAGTCGATCGAGGGCCTTCGGCAGATCGGTGAACAGATCCGGCAGGGTGAGCGTCTTGCCGGTGTCGATATCCGTCACGTGGGTGCGTTTGAAGGTCGTCGGGTGCACATAGCCGTCGTCGACCTCGATGCCGAGCACACCGCTGAGCACATGGCGGCCGATGTGCGCGACCTCACTTTTGTACCCCTTCACCTTCTGGTTCTCCGCCGCGGCCCGCAGGTACGGATCCAGCTCGGCGCGCAAGCCGTCGTTGAAGTCGGTGCGCGCATCCTCGGTTCCGCCTTCGACCTGCGGCAGGTCGAAGGAGTACCAGGGGCCCTCCAGTCGAATCGAGGTCGCGGTGAAGGGCGGTGCCGGGGGCGAATCGGCCCGGTCGGCGGCCCCGCACGCCGTCAGTACGGCGAACAGGACGCCGACCAGGACAGCGACAGCGGTCTTCCTCATTTCGCCTCCCCGAATAGCTCGCGTTCGTGCCCGAGAACGTACCACCGCGAGCTATCGAGGATCCGTCAGCTGCTGACGACCGCGCGCATCCCCGGCTTCAGCACGCCGTCCAGCGCGGACCACGGCACGGTGACATCGATATTGCCCGCGGCATGCGAGGCGATCTCACCGAGATAGATCCGCATACCCTCCGGCGTGGCGAGCCAAGTCTGGAAGTGCTCGGCGACCGGGGTGAGCAGGCTTTGGCTGTAGCCGGTCGCGCGCGGATTCTGCTGCACCTGGGCCTCGGCCTGAGTCGAGAGCGTGTTCAGGCCCTGCTGCAGATCGGTGAACAGGTCGGACAGGGTGATGGCCTTGCCGGTATCGATGTTGGTGACGTGCGCGGCGTCGAAGCTGTTCGGATGCGCGGCGCCCTCGGAGTACATGATGACGACCAGATGCCCGCTGAGCACCTGCGAACCGATGCGGACGACCTGACTGTCACCGCCGGTGACCGAATCGCCCGGACGGTTGATGCGGCCGATCCACTCCTGCGCCCCGGCCTGCACGGCCGCGTTGAATTCGGCTCTGGCATCGGCCTTTCCACCACTCACCTGAGGCACGTCGATCTTGTACCCGGCGCCCTCGAGATGAACTGTTGTCGCGGTGAAGGTTTCGGCTCGAGGCGATCCGGCGACGGTCGTCGACGCCGCCGGTGTCGCCGTCACCGACACGGCCGGTGTCGCGCTCGCCGACGATCCGCCCCCGGTCGTCGCCGATTCGTCCGGCCCACAGGCCGTGAGTACTGCGGCGCTGGCCAGCGCGCCGATAACAGCAGCGGTCTTCTTCATCCGGAGCTCCGAATCGACAACGCACCGAGCCGATCTCGGTGTCCTCCCAACAATGCCGATGCCACCTAACAGTTTTCTTATCGTGCGCAAATGCACGCTGACAAACGGGGCGTGCGCCCCGTATATTAAACGGGGGGATCACCCCGGTTAGCTGTTGAACAGGAGTATGCACCATGTCCGTTACCGCTCGCGAGACCATCGAACGCCTGCTGGCCTTGACCTCTGGCGGCCCTAGGCCGGAGATGGCCGATGTGTATGCCGTCGACGCGGTGTTCGAGTTGCCGTTTCTGCCGCCGGGTGCGGAGCATCCCGAGGTCGGACGCGAGGCGTTTCGCGCTCATCTGGTGGAGGGTGCTCGGATTCAGCGCTTCGATTCCGTCGACGATGTCCGCATTCACGAGACTGCGGACCCCGAGGTCGTCATCGCCGAGTACCGGATCAAGGGAACGGTGTTGGCCACCGGCAAGCGGTTCGACCTGCTGATCATCAACGTCTCCCGGGTGCGTGACGGGTTGATCGTCTCGACCCGCAGTTACTCGAATCCGCTTGCGGGTGCCATCGCTTTCGACCAGGTGGAGGCGTTGCTCGGCGGGCTGGTCGCTGGGTGATCAGTGGTCGTCGTCGCGCTGCATGTCGGCGAGTTGGGTGCGGGTGTTGAGGAGTTCGGTGGTTATCTCGGGCGTAGGGGACGTTTCGGCGATGTTTTCCAGTTCGGCGAGCAGGTCGCGCATGGTGGTGAGCCAGGGGCGGTCGGATTCCAAGCCGGCGCCGTAGAGCTGTAGCCAGGCGGCGGAGCGCAGGCATTTGGCTCGGGGGCCAATGCGATCGAGGGTGCCCCAGAGGTGGGCGGCGCGGAGGAAGGCGACGACAGCTTGTTCGTCTTCGCCGCAGTAGTCCAGCACCGAGGCCGCCGACCAGGCGAGCTCGGCTTCGAGTTCGACGCGGTCGGGGTCGTTGTGGACCAGACGAGCCGCCTCGACGAATTGATGTGCCGCATCACGGAATCGGTTGAGCTTGCGCAGGGATTCGCCGAATTGGCTGCGCACGATCGCCATTTCGGCGGGCGGATACGGCTGCTCGACGGTCGCGAAGGACTGCTCGAAGAGGGCCGCCGCCTCCCCGTGCCGTCCGGCCCGGTGGCAGGCTCGCGCGGCCACGAAGGTGAGGTGTGTGGCATCCGCCGCCGAAATCGGTTCCCACCGTGCGGCCGCGGTGAGCGCCGCGTCGGCCAGTTCGTATTCCCGGCCCTGCTGTCCGGAGAGCACCATGACGAGCTGAGAACTCAGCCGGGCGAGATGTTCGGCGGGCAGCGCGGTCGCGCCGATCGAAAGTGCTTGGCGCAGGTACTGTTCAGCATCCTTCGGATTGTCGACGAGGCGTACTGCGGCAAGTTCGGCCAGCTGCCGCGCGTCCTCGGCTTGTTCCTCGGTGGTGGCGGTCTTCGCAGGCACTACAGCAGTAACCTTGCGCGGCAACGTGTTTCGCGCACCGAGCGGCAGGTGGTTGACCAGCGGTTGTTGCACGAGCCGGGCCGCGACCCGCTCGCTGACCACCGTATTGCCATTGCGCGCGTCGTAACGTGCGGTGAGCTGGCCGATTTCGACGCTCAGCTTGTCATGTACCGACTCCACCGTGCCCGCATCGACTTCGAGTGCACTGAGATCCAGCTCGGTCAGCCGCCGCAACAGCACGCACACTCCCGATATGAATGCGAGCCGAATGGCGGCGTCGGCGCCGGGATCGGTCAGCCACACCGCGTGTTCGGCCAGTATCTCCAGACCACGTGCCTCGTTCCCGGTCAGCGCGCAGAACTCGATGTGCTCGCCGACCGAGCGCCGCAGATCCGGAAGGTGGCGCACCAGTGGATAACCCGTCAAATGCGCACTGCGCGCCTCGGCGGTGCGCCCGGTGCGCAGCATCGGCAGCAGGGCCTGCCCGAGCACCCGATGCGGCTCTTCGGCACAACTGCGCGCACCGTCGATGACCGGACGCCAGCTCTCCAGTGCGGACTCGTCGTCACCGGCCTGCGCGTAGTTCGCTCCCCACTGGTTGCGTTCACAGGCGTCGCAATCGGACATGCTGTCGCGCGGTGCCGCCCGCGCGGCGTCCAGCAGTTCGGCGGCCAAATCGTCCTGACCCAGTTGCCGCGCCAGGTCGGAGCGCAAAGCGAGCACCGGGCGCGCACTGTATCCCCGCTGCCGGTAACGGCTTTCGAGCTCGTCGAGCCAGCGATAGGTGGTCCGCAGCGGCACCCCGGGATTCTCGATCAAGCCCCACGTCAGCCATTTCAGATACCAGTGCACCGAATGCGTCATAGGACCGAGTTCGGCCGGGAAGTCGTCGTAGATCCGCAACAGCCTGCCGTAGGCGACCGGTGCCAGATCGCGTTCGCCCGCATAGGCATACGCTTGGGCCAGCTCCAGCAGGACACTCCCCTCCAGGGCCCGGTCCGGACCCGACTTCGCCTCGGCGGCAAGCGTTTCCAGTCGTTCGGTGCGGCAGCGTCCGGGTGGCAGCGAACGGCTCTGCGCCAGCGCGGATTGGATCTCGGAGGTATCCATCTCAGGCCTCCTCCGCGGTCTCGCCCGCCACACGCCGGGTCGCCCAGCTGAGGAATTCGCCGAAAGCGCGATTGAGCAGCGCGGTATCGGCCGGTCGCAACGGCCGGTGGGTCATCAATAACGCTTGGCCGTACAGTGATTCGACTGCCGTCCGCAGGAAGGCCGGGTCGTCGATCCGGCTCAAGCGCCGGACCACCGGGCTGTTGTGGTTCAACACCAGTTGAGCACGGGATGCGCTCGCCTCCAGCGCGCCGAGGATTTCGGTCCAGAGCTCATCCGCGCCGACGGTGGTCTCGACCCGTGCTCGCTCATTACGCGCACCCCGGCTGTCCAGATGCAGTGCGGGCACCGAAACCGGATGGAACGCACGCAGAATCACATCGCAGGACAGCGGATCCAGTGCGGTGCGGGCCGCGGCGAGCACCGGAGCCAACAAGAGTTCCTCGGCGGGATCCACCAGGTCGAGGGCGGCCGTAACCGCGGCCGCGTCCAGCTCGGTCACCGTGACACCAGGCAGGATGGTCGGCAGCAGCGCGACGAGTTCCGAATCGTAGGCATAGCCGCCGTTGACGACGCCGATGCCTTGCGCGGCCGCGGTGGCGGCCACTTGACGGAATTCCTCCACCGTCGCCGTCACCCGCACGGTCGGATGGTTACGCGCGAATTCGGTCAGCGGAACCCGGCCATCGGTCGTCTCGAACAGCAAGTGCGGCACCATGATCCGCAGCATGTCCGGCGAATGCCGTGCCATCGCCTTGACCCCGAGTGCGTGCACGGACAGGAATGCGGCGAGCCGCTCGGGCTGTTCGGCGGCGATTTCGGTGAGCCAGTCGCGGATTCGGTCGCCGAGGCTGTCGCGGACGATGGCGAGGCGTTCGTCTTCGTAGAGTCCCTCACGCGAGGCGGTCGGGCGCAGGCTGTCGGTATCGATGACACAGCGCACGAAGAAGGCCCAGTCCGGCAGCAGTCCGCGCACCGCGTCACCGAGCAGCATGCCCTTGAGATACACCCGATGCGCACTGCTTTCGGCGGGATTGCCCGGCTGTGACAGCACGAATGCGACCCCGCTGACCCCCGCCAATTCGGCATCGAGATCGATCACATCCAGCGGCGTGAAGCCGAGGACGCGCTCGCCGTACTCGAACAGCGCCGCACGCCGCTGGGCCGGGGATGCATAGGCGCGCCGCCACACCGGCGGACCATCGGTCGCGCGGAGTCCGGCACCATTCGCCTCGACCGTCACCTCGTAGGGCAGCAGCGAACCATAGTCGCGGACCAAATCCAGCACCCGCCCCGGTGCGAACCACGCCTGCGCACCGGCTCGCGGCGTGAGATGCACCGTGGTGCCCGGCTCTTGCCGCACTACTGGATCGAGCAGACGCAGTGAGTAGGTGCCGTCGGCGGCGGCCAGCCATTCCACGGGCCGTGCGTCCGGATCGAGGGCCGAGCGGGTGACCACGCGGATCGTCTCCGCCACGGTGAAGCACGCCAGCAGCCCGATACCGAACTGCCCGAGGAACTCTCGGCGCGCACCCTCGATATCGTCACGCTTCGACGAATGCCCGATGGTGGCGAGGAAACGGTGCACATCCGCCTCGGTGAGACCGATGCCGTGATCGGTTATCCGCAGTCCCGATTCGTCGACGACCAGCCGAATCGCGGTGGGCGCCAACGCATCGCGCTGCCTGCGCGCGGTGACGGCATCGACCGCGTTCTGCAGTAGCTCACGGATGTAGACCCGGGGACTCGAATACAAGTGGTGCGAGAGCAGATCGACGATTCCGCGCAGATCGACCTGGAACGAATAATCCCCACCACCGCTGCGGCCAGACCCAGCCGGCGCGTTGTTCACCATGGACCGAATCCTGGTGCGCAGCGCCAATAGTTCCCTTAACGAATGCTGATGGTGTTAACGGAGACCGATAATGAGTTCGGTCACAATCGCGTCACACGGGTAGCAGCCGGGACACCACCGCGGTCAATTGTTTGGCCGAGCGACACTCGTGCATCTCGATCACTTCGCGATAACTGTCGGCGGCGGAATCGCCAGTGCCCCAGTTGCTTTCCTTCTCCGGATTGAGCCAATGCGCGTGCTTGGCGGTGCGCACCAGCTCGCGCAGCGTATTCAGATCCGGATCACGGTAATTGGTGCGGGCATCGCCGAGAATCAGCAGCGAGCTGCGCGAGGTCACCGCATCGGGCCACTGCTCGACGAAGGTCGACAGCGCATGGCCGTAGTCGGAGTGCCCGTCCAGGCCGACCACCTTGCCCTCGGTGAAGATGCGGGCCATGGACTGGTCCAGCTGGGTGTGCGGATCGAAGAACCGGGTCACCTCATCGGTCCGGTCCACGAAGGCGAATATCCGAACCCGGGAGAACTGTTCGCGCAGCGAATTGACCAGCAAGAGGGTGAAGTTGCTGAATCCGGCCACCGAGCCGGACACATCGCAGAGCAGCACCAACTCGGGGCGACCCGGTCGCGGTTTGCGATTCACCAGGTCGATGGGCACGCCGCCGGTCGACATGGATTTACGCAGCGTCTTGCGCAGATCGATCTCACCGCGACGAGAATGCCTGCGGCGCACGGCAAGTCGGGACGCCAGAATTCGGGCCAGTCGCTGGGTGCTGCGTCGCATCTCCGCCAGCTCGGTTTCGGAGGCACGCAGGAAATCGACATCCTCGACTTGGCGAGCGACGGCATAGCTCGCGACGCGCTCCTTGCCGATATTCTCGGCCACCCGCCGGTGCGTTTCCGCCTCCACGATGGCGCGGAATCCGGCGATCCGCTGTCGGCCGATACGGCGGGCGATCTCGGTATCGAATTCGCTGGTATCCGGTCCGGCGGCCAGACCCTGCAGAATCCTGGCCAGCAGAGTTTCCGGCTGGACCTCGCGCAGCGTCCGGTACGCGGAGAAGGAGGGGCCGCGCGAAGATTCGTACCGACCGAGCTGTTCGACCAGCTGTGCGGCGATCATTTCCTGCTGCTGCGTCGAATCCTCCCTGGTCAGCAGGTCCGCGAGTAGTCCGCGCAGCGCGGCAATGTCGATCTCCCCGGACGGCGTGCGCGGAACGTCGAGATCATCCGGAGTGCTGCTACGCGCGCCGAGGGCCGCCGGGAACCACAGGTCGAACAGGCCGTCGAAAGTACCGCGATGGGTGGTGCGGCGCAGTAGCGAGCAGGCCAGACCCTCGCGCACGACCTCGCGGTCCATCAGATCCAGCACCGACACCACACGACCGGCGTCCACCGTCTCCGAGGGACCGACCGGGATGCCGTGCGCCCGCAAAGCGTCGACGAAACCGACGAGATGTCCCGAAATCCCGTGCGGCGCTTCGAGTATGGGCTGGGATCCGGCCGCCATGGCTCAGGCCAGCTTCAGCTCGGCCAGCGCGCGCTGGTGGTCGGCCTGGTGCTTGAGCACGACACCGAGGGTGGCGCGCACGGTGGTTTCGTCGAGATCCTGCAGACCCAGCGCGAGCAGGGTGCGTCCCCAGTCGATCGATTCCGCGACGCTCGGCAGCTTCTTCAGCTGCATCCCGCGCAGCACGTGCACGATCCGAACCAACTGGGCGGCAACCGAGGCGGACAGCTCCGGAACACGGCTGGCCAGGATGCGGCGCTCGAGTTCCTCGTCCGGAAAGTCCAGGTGCAGGTAGAGGCAGCGGCGCTTGAGCGCTTCGGACAGTTCACGCGTCGCGTTGGAGGTCAGCACCACGAACGGCTTGCGGCTGGCGACAATCGTGCCGAGTTCGGGAACGGTGACCGCGAAATCGCTGAGCACCTCGAGCAGCAGACCCTCGATCTCGACATCGGCCTTATCGGTTTCATCGATGAGCAGCACGGTCGGATCGGCGCGACGGATCGCGGTCAGCAGCGGGCGCGAGAGCAGGAATTCCTCGGTGAAGACGTCGGCCTTGGTCTCTTCCCAGTCGTTCTCGCTGGACGCCTGGATCCGCAGAATCTGCTTGGCGTGATTCCACTCGTACAGCGCGCGGGCCTCGTCGACGCCCTCGTAGCACTGCAGACGCACCAGTTCCGCATCCGCGGTCTGCGCGACCGCCCTGGCCAGTTCGGTCTTGCCGACACCGGCAGGACCCTCGATCAGCAGCGGCTTACCGAGCCGATCGGCCAGGAATACCGAGGTCGCCGTCGCCTTATCGGCCAGGTACCCGGTCGTGGCCAGCCGCTCGATCACATCGTCGACCGAGGTGAAGATCGGCTCCTGCACTGCGCTTTCGGTACCCACGTAGCGTCCTTCCATTCATTCCCACCCCTAAAGCTACGGGAGTACCCGAAGCAAGCGCTCGGCGGTTCTTACACCGAACGAAATCTAGACCGGCCGGATCTGGCCGTCGCCCCAGACGATCCACTTGGTCGAGGTCAGTTCCGGCAGCGCCATCGGGCCGCGGGCGTGCAGCTTCTGGGTGGAGATGCCGATCTCCGCACCGAAGCCGAACTGCTCACCGTCGGTGAAGGCGGTGGAGGCGTTCACCATGACAGCGGCGGCATCGACGCGGTTAGTGAATTCGCGGGCCGCGGCCAGCTCAGCGGTGACGATCGCCTCGGTGTGGCCGGTGCCCCAGGTATTGATGTGCTCGACCGCCTCGTCGAGATCCTTGACGACCTTGAGCGCGATATCGAGGGTGAGGTACTCCTCGCCCCAGTCCTGATCGTTGGCGGGCACCAGTCCGGGCAAGTCGCCGTGCACGGTGACGCCATGACGTTCCAGCGCCTCGATCAGCCGGGGCACGGCGGTGGTGGCGATCGCGTCATCGATGAGCACCGTCTCGGCGGCATTGCACACGCTGGGACGGCGGGTCTTGGCATTGATCAGGATCTGCTCGGCCATCTCCAGATCGGCGGCTTCGTGCACGTAGACGTGGCAGTTGCCGGTGCCGGTCTCGATGGTTGGCACCTGTGCGTCGCGGACCACGGCATTGATCAGGCCCGCGCCGCCGCGCGGGATGACCACGTCGACCAGACCGCGGGCCTGGATCAGATGGGTCACGCTGGAGCGATCGTGGCTGGGCAACAGCTGGACCGCATCGGCCGGAATGCCCAGTGCGACAAGGGCTTCCCGCAGCACGGTGACCAGTGCGGCATTGGAGTGCGCGGCCGAGGAGGAACCGCGCAGCAGCGCCGCATTGCCGGATTTGAGCGCGAGTCCGAATGCGTCGACGGTGACATTCGGGCGGGCCTCGTAGACCATACCCACCACGCCGAGCGGCACCCGGACCTGACGGATCTCCAGCCCGTTCGGCAGCGTCGACCCGCGCACGACCACACCGACCGGATCCGGCAGCCCGGCCACCTGACGCAGCCCGGACGCGATGCCGTCGATGCGCGCCTTCGTCAGCCGCAGCCGGTCCAGCAGGGACTCCTCGGTCCCCGCCGCCTGCGCGGTCGCGATGTCCTCGGCATTGGCGGCGAGCACGGTATCGGCCGCCGCGAGCAACGCATCCGCGGCCGCATGCAGCGCCTCGTTCTTCTGCGCCGTGGTCAGCTGTGCGAGCGCGCGCGAAGCAACCCGAGCCTTGCGCGCGGCATCGTGCACCGCTTCGCGGATATCCTGGCCGGTCGTCGTCCCTACCGTCATAGGTGACAGCCTACTGACCGGGCGAAGTGGCCTCAGCACCCATTCCCGCGAGTGCCCGGGGACGACCAGCACGTTCGACATCCAACTGCCCGGCACCGAGTTCGCTCAGCAACTGTTCTTGCAGCCGCTGCCAGTCCCCCCGTCCGGATAGGTTGCCGCACCATCAGGTCCGGCTCGCTCGCCGAGCGCAGTCGAAACGCGGCACGACACGCCTCGCGGCACCACCATATGACTGCGCTCGACGGACCTCGATTACCTCAGAAGCTAGCTGGCCGCGGCACTACGTGCGCTTCGGCCAGCAGGCACCGGAGGCTCTGAAAGGCCGGTCGGCAGGTGGTTCCCGCCGAAACACGCTGCGCGGCAGAATAAACCGGCACATCGGCTCGGTCCGGTCCGAGTTCTCAGCCTTGACAAGCCGATACCTTGCGTATCGGACCGACCGGTGTCTGGTCCCGTTAGATACATGAAGGAGACCCCGGGTGAACAAGGCGGCAAGGTGGCTCGCCGATCAGTGGCGGATCTGGATCACGGTGCTGGTCGTGGCCGTGGTGGCGGGGACCGCTGCGGTCGTCTGGGTGAACCGATCGCCTGTGCAGCCACCCGAGGTATCCGCGACTGGCGGCCGGTTCCGGATTTCGCACCGGCTCGACTCCACTCCGGTGCCACAGTGGACATTGCGCGCTGCCGACTTGTCCGACGCGCCCGGTGCGGTTTTGCTGGCCGCGCCGCAGACGCTGGATCGCTATTACGGCTACGGCGCACCGATGGACGCCGGGACGATGATCGTCGCGGCAACCGCGGTGCCCGGCGAGCCCGGGCCGGGCGAAAATGCTGGACTGACCGTCGGACCGATGCGGATGCACGGCATCGATCCGGCCAGCGGCCAGGTGCGATGGACGACCGATGTCGGCGAACTCCTCGGCTGCCGTGAGCAGGTATTCGACGGAAAGATCGCCTGCCACGGCACGCATCGGGTGTTGATCATCGAAGCTGCCACGGGCGCGGTACTCGCGGACCATACGACGGACTTCGAGGTCATGGACGTCGCGGTGCGGGACGGCGTGGTTTCGGTAGTCGGCCGAACCGCGGACTGGATGACCGCCGTCGCCACGCGAGGGACCGTTTCCGCTATCGACGCCACCTGGCGGCGGACGTATCCGACGCCCGTTCCCGGCGACCCGGTCAGGCCCAGGATCACGCAGGACTACTTCCGGGACGGGCACGACCATGACGTTCGCGTCTACGATCTGCGCACCGGCGAGTTGCTGTTCACCGGCCCCGTTGGCTACACGTTCGACGGCGGCGTTGTCGCTTTGCAGGTGTTCGACCGGGGCGGGAGCGCGGGGCGGGTCACGCTTCTCGATCGCAACGGCCACCCGATCACCGAGGTCAGCCACCCGAGCTTCCTCCTCGAGTGGTACCCGACCGCGACCGCGACGCCGCCGCCGATCCTCACCGGCGAAAGTGCCTACGAGCGAACGACAGGCCGAGTCCTCTGGACCAATGCGCAGATCGGCATCGACGAGTACGCCGGCCGCAAGAGCGCGATCGAAGGAGTAGTGGGTAACACTGTGATCGTCGGATCGCTCGATGGATCACAGCTCGCCGGCCTCGATCTCGCTGACGGACACCAAATCTGGCAGCAACCGACGCCGTTCTCGAATGCCTCCCGCTACTCCAGCTACGACGGCATAACCGACGCAAGCCACCTCATCCTGGCCGACGGCACCACCGTGCACGCGATCGATGCCGCAGATGGTTCGACTGCTTGGTCGATGCCGTTACCGCCAAGCGGTAGGCCCAACTTTCGCTCAGTGGTGAAGGCAATGGGCGGCCGTATGGTCACAGTGACCGCACGGGAATTCACCGGATACGCTGCGGCATAACATGTTCGGCATTCAGCCGCAGCCGCATCGGTGAATTCGAATCGAACGCGGCCCAGCGGTCGGTGTCGCCGCCGAAAGCCTTCGATCACCGCCACCAACGCGGTCGCGCGCCGATTGTTGGCGATCGCAAGTGCCCCGAACATCCGGGCCAGCAACTGGCTCCGCCCCACGCCAGCAAGTCCAGTCAGCGATCGCAAACGCCCCCAACAGCGGCCAGCAACTGGCTCCGACCCAGGCCAGCAAGTCCAGTCAGCGATCGCAAACACACCGAACAGCCGGGCCAGCAGCCGGTTCCAACCTATATCCGTGCCGGCTATCCGCGTGACCGATGCCGGTCAGTCGGATCGTGCGCCGTTGCTCCCGGGGCCAAGGGATTCAGCCCAATATTCGTGCCGAATCGCGTCCCACAACCGCGCCAGTTCCGGGAACCGCTCACGGACCTGCACCAAATCCGGCGCGGCCACGACGCTCGACATCGAAATCAGCGTTTCCGCTTCGGATAGCCTGCGCACCAACATCATTCGAATGCAACAATTCTCGATCCGCCAGATCGCCTGCCAGCCGTCCACCTCGGTGCGATGCTCGCTCATCCCGGACCGTTACCTGTGGCCACCGCCGTCCGCGCCAGGGAGCGCTAGTGCGTTGAGTTTGTCGAGCACCTCACGCAGGGTTCGCAACGTCGGCCCACCGTCCGCGCGCACCTGGCTGTCGAGCGGTGGGAACTCGAGGCCCCTCGCGGCAGCGCGCTCACGCGGCGTCAACGACTGCGGCGCAAGGCGACCCGCATCGACCAGGGTGTAATATGCCGCCGCTTTCCACACGCACCGGCCGATCCGACAGGCGCGATGCTCGCGCATCTGCTCGTGCGCCAACTCGATATCGGCATACCCGCAAACACTCGGCAGCGGGATCGTGTCCTCCCCCATCACGCCGCCCCCGTCTCGATGGCTGGGCGTTCGACCCGCGCCCATGTCGATGAAGTTCGGCTTTATCATGAGCTTCACACAGCCATCCAGGATGTATCTCTGGGTGAGGTCGAGAGCAGAAACCTGTTGCGGCAGATAGCGACGGAGCACGAACGTGGTGAACGCTGACCTGTCCAGGGCGAAGTGGTTCAAGAGCAGTCGCAGCGAGAGCGGCGCAAAATGCGTAGAGGTGGCCTGGCTCGACGCAGGCAGAGTCGGCGTCCGCGACTCGAAAAACCCAACCGGCCCAGCACTGGTATTCACTCCCGGCGAGTGGGATACCTTCACCCAGGTAATGAAGGAGCACAAGGGTGGTCAAGGTTGACCTATCCAGGGTGAACTGGTTCAAGAGCAGCTACAGCGAAGGCAGCGGAGAATGCGTCGAGGTTGCCTGGCTCGACGCAGGCAGAGTCGGCGTCCGCGACTCGAAAAACCCAACCGGCCCGGCACTGGTATTCACCCCCAGCGAATGGGATGCCTTCGCAGCGGACGTACAGGGCGGCGAATTCACCCACCCCACCCCATAGCAGCCCCGACCACAGCCAACGGCCTCAGTCCACCCGTAATGGACTGAGGCCGTTACAATTTCAGGACAGCACACCCACCCCCACCCCACGAGAATGCACTAATGGCGGGGCCTTCTCGACATTCGCCTACACCATTACATGGTGACCACCCGTCCAACTCTGGTGCTGCGGCGCCATCCGCCTCCGTCAGCCCGCCGAGCGTAGTGATATGGCGGTCGAATGCGACGTGGGCGACCACCATTCGACTACGTTCGGCGCTTTCTCGGCGGGGTGCGCTCGTCGCAGCCGCGGAAGTCCCAGGGCAGCGCCGAGTTATTCGCCCGCGATGGTGCTCGCAGCCGACATCGCTCACGTCACTTCGGCACCAAAATTGGTCGATACCAACATCTTCCGCGCGAAGTTGGTGTCCAATGCCACTGATCAACGGTGTTGCGGATGACCGATGTAACCAGTCAGGAGTGCCCTCGTGTCACGTGAAATCGATTCGGCTGTCTTCCCACATCTGGATGCGGACTTGGACCGCGTCCGTGAGGTTCTCGGCCCTGTCCGACTGGAGGGCAGGCCTGAACTGAACGCACTCACAGACGAGGGGCCGGACACCTCTCGCCGTCTGGTTCGTCCCACTTTGACCCTGCTGTCGTACTACCTGCTCACCGATCCCGCGACCCCGGCCGACGACCGCGTGGTGCGCGCCGCAGCTGCCGTCGAGTTGCTGCATCTGGGCTCGCTCTACCACGACGACGTCGTCGATCACGCGTACCAGCGTCGCGGCCGCCCCAGTGCCAACGTGGTGTGGGGTTCGCATATGGCGGTACTGGGTGGGGACTCCGTGATGCTCGCGAGCGTGCGCATGCTGGCCGAACTAGGCGGGCGGGAAGTTCTCGCGGGGGCGATCGCGGGTGAGCAGATGTGCGCGGGCATGGTGATCGAGGCCGCCGACCTCTACGTGGCCTCCCGCAGTGAGCAGTCCTACTTGGACGCGATCGACGGTAAAACGGCCGCGGTGCTCTCGCTGGCATGCCGGGTCGGCGCGATGCAGGCCGGACGCGCCGAGGACGCAGAAGAGGCGTTGGCCCTGTTCGGCCGACATTTCGGGCTGGCCTACCAGCTGTATGACGACATCCTCGACCTGACCTCGACCGCCGAGGAAATGGGCAAGCCCGTCAACGCGGATCTGCCCGAGGGCATCTACACACTTCCCGTGATCCGCGCGGCCGCCCGCGACGGGAACCTCGTCCGGCTGCTGCGCAGAGCAATGACGCGTGAGCAAGTCGCGCGGGCCCACGAGCTCGTCATCACCTCCGGTGCCGTCGACGAAGCACAGGCGATGGCTGATGAGTTCATGGACCGGGCTGCCGGTCGACTCGCCGCTGTGCCCATCGACCCACACGCCCGCGACGCGATGATCGCCTACGCCCGATCCATCCTCGACCGGCGAACGCCCGATCCAGCGGTCGCTGCGCGCGCGACGCAGCCGCTAGCCCGCGCTGCCGGGCTCCCGCCGCACGTCGCGCAATGGTTGCGGAACTGGCTGCTGGACACCGGTCTGGCCCGCACCGCTGCCGAGGCCGACTACCACCGGTGGACAGGAGCGATCCAGCTCCCGGCACAGACCTTGACCCCGGCAGCGGACACCGCACGCGAACAGACGACCTATGGCATGGCCGTGCTGACCCTGATGTGGGACGACCTCTTCGAGGATCCGCAGCTGACGGACCCGGAGGCCGTCACCGCGCTGAGGCGCGGCATGGTGGCGATGGTGCGCAAGGACCCGCACGCGCCGTCCCGGCCCGGCGCGATCGCAACGGCCTGGGCGAGTTTGTGGCCGCGTCTGCGCGCGGGCCGGACCACCCGCTGGCAGGAGCGGTTCCTCGACGGACTCGAGGAGTGGTTCGAAGCGGCCGAACGCGAAGCGCACCATCGCATCGACGGCTACATCCCCGCCACAGCCGACTACCTGCCGCTGCGGATCGCGACCAGTGGGATCGAAATCGCCCTCGCCTGCATAGAGGTGTACCAGGACAGCGAACTGCCGTCGAAGCTGCGCAACCACCCCGTGATCCGCCGATTCGAGGAACTCGCCTTCTGGGTGACCTTCGTGGAGAACGACCTGGTGGGGTTGGATCAGGACGAAGCGGACCAAGTCCCCTATAACTTGGTGCGGGCGGTCCGTCACGAAACCGGTTGCACCCGTAGCGAAGCCGTCGGTCAGGTGCAGCGCCAGGTGGCGGAGCATCGTGCCCAGCTCGAGGCGGTGATCCGCTACATCCCCGGACTCATCCGCGTGCTTCCCGGCCTGTCGGGCAGGAGGAAGGACTACGCGCAGATATACGAGAGCATCACGAATGTGGCGCTGTGGGGACGTGAGAGCGATCGATACGTGCCGACCTCCGCTTCCGTAGCGCCGGACTTGGAACGCTTGCGTCGAGAGATCTACTACCCGGCCGACGAACCGGCTCCTATCGCACCGTAAGCCCCGCAGCCGAACAAAGTCAGGTGTGGACCGCTCGGTTCACCGTGGTGTCGCGCGGGCCGCGCCCTCAGTGTTCGGCCAGCTTCGTCCGTCCTGGGAGGCGCGGTCCAGAGATGCGGATCCACATCGCGGGTCGAAGAGAAGAGCGGGTCCGCAAATGGAAAGCGACCAGTCCGACGAGGGCGCTCGCGGTGAACCAGGCCAGTTGCACGGCGAAGCCCGCGAATGGCGTGGTGCCGGAGAAACCGGCCGCGGTCGAAGCCTGCATTGCCCCGTACGAGGGCAGCCAGCGCACCAGATCGCTGTCCGCCCCGGCGCTGGCGATGGGGTTCTGCACGGCCATGTCGACGCAGCTGATCATCGCGATGGCGAACATGCCCTCCACCTCCCGGCGCAGCAGCGCGCCGAGGGCGACACCCAGTGCCCCGTATGTCATCGCCGCGCCGAAAAGGGCCGCGCCGAGTAGGACAGGCTGCCGAGGCGGCCAGTAGCAGCAGATGATCGCGGTGGCATACGTGCAGACAACCGCCGAGGCCACCACCAGGCAGGCAATCTTCGCCAGCCCAAGCGTGGCCCGGGGATACCCGGCCATCGATAATCGCCGATCGAATGCGCCACTGCTGAAAGTCGCCGCGAACATCATGAATCCGATGATCAGTGAGACCGCCATCAGGGCAACGCTGATCTGGGCGAGCTCATTGCCGTTGGCGCGCAACACGAGACCGGTATCCCGGAGCCGGAACGGTACCTCGATGCCGGTGACGGCCACGCGCACAAGGGTGATCAATATGGGGACGAAGGCGGCCACCAACACCATGGCGAACCGGTTACGTGCGTGCTCGATGAGGCCGAAGCGCGTGGCGATCAGAAACAGTCGAAAACCGTTGCGCATCAAGCCTTCTCTTGTCTGTCTTGGAGGACCCCCTCGTGCAACCGCCACACCTGATCCAGCTTGTCGGTGTCGTGGGCCAGATGCGAGACGACCAGAACCGACCGACCGCTGTCACGGAATTCTGTGACCAGATCCCAGAAACGCAAATACGTTTCCCAATCGAATCCCTGATATGGCTCGTCGAGCAGCAGAACCTGCGGGTCGTGCATCACCGCCAACGTCAGGTTGAGCTTCTGCCGGGTGCCGCCGCTCAGCGTCGCGACCCGCTCGCCGATGTACTCGGAGAACCGGAGGATCTCCATGGTCTCCTCGGCCCGCCGCAGATCCGGAACGGCATAAGCCGCAGCGAAGAAGTCGAGGTGCTGACGAACCGTAAAGGCGTCGTTCAGCACTACCTGCTGCGGGCAGTACCCGAACCGCCCACGGTGCCGGATCGTTCCCCGGTCCGGCCGCAGCCCTCCGGAAAGGACCTTCAACAGTGTCGACTTCCCTACCCCGTTCTCACCGACGATGCCCACCAGCGTCCCCGCGGGCAGCACGATGTCGATACCGCGCAGCACCGACCGCCTGCCGTATGAGTGGTGGACGTTCTGCACTTCCATCATCGCTCCTTGCCTGCCGCAGATGCAGTGGCCCGGTATCCG
Organism: Nocardia sp. NPDC102475; assembly: GCF_055584605.1. Lineage (NCBI taxonomy): Bacteria > Bacillati > Actinomycetota > Actinomycetes > Mycobacteriales > Nocardiaceae > Nocardia > Nocardia sp. NPDC102475. The sequence continues at coordinate 372,519 of NZ_JBVJLS010000002.1, forward strand.
TCCGGATGCTACCAAGCAACGTCGAAAAGCCCTGCCGGGATCGCTAATTCGCGGCACGAGCCGAATCGGCGGCGGGGTAGTACACCTCACGGCGCAAGCGTTCCAAGTCCGGCGCGGCGGAATCCGAGCTCTGCGTGTACCGGTCGGCGTGACGCGCCGTGAACGCGACATCCCTGATGTTCTCGTAGAGCGACATGTACTCCTTCCTTCGGCCGGAGAGACCGGGAAGTACGCGCAGGAGAGCGGGGAGGTAGCGGATCACGGCGTCGATCCGAGCGCGTTTCTCGGTCAGCTGACGCTGCACCTGCTCGATGGCTTCACCACGGGTGCACCCGGTTTCATGCTGGATGGCCCTGACGAGGTTGTAGGGGATATGGTCGGCCTCGTCCCGATCGAATGACACCAGATCGTTCTCCGCCAAAACCACCCAGGAGAGAAGTTCTTCGAGACGGCGGAACACAGGGTGGGTCCGCAGCGTCGACGGCACTTCCCAGTCCTGGTGCACCTCCATAATGGCGGCAGCGATGTCGAACCCACCGGTCGAGTTCCGCAGCGGCAGCCAGTCGGCGATGGTGGGGACGTAGCGGTTGATGCGATGGTGCGCTTCGCGTTCGCAGGCTTCGAACCACGCCTCAACGCTGTCGAGGAACCGCTCCTGCCACTCGACGGTGCGCCCCTCGCGCAGGCGCGGCCACAGACTCGCCCATGCCGTCGCGATCGCGCCGGGCCTGCCTGGTTCCTGCGGATCCTGACGCAGCACAGCCACCAGACCATGCCGCAGCGCGGTGACAGCTGCTGGATCCCTCAACTGCGGATCATCGAACAGGTCATCCCACACGGCAAGCAGCGCGGTCATGGCGGCGAAGAGCTGTTCATGGTCCGCGTCCGCCGGGGCCAAGAAGTGTTGCGGCAGCCGGAACACTCCTGACCACCTGTGATTGTGGTCGAACTCGGCCGGAGAGGAGACAAGGCCAGTATCGGCCATCCAGTTCCTCAGCCATGACATCGCCTGCGGCGAGACCGACTCGCCACCGGCCTCGGACGGCTGTGTCGAGGGCCCCGAAACGACCGGGCGGGAACTTCTCCGATCGAGTACCGACCGGGCATAGCCGGTCATCACGTGGCGAACCCGAGGGTCGACGGGCAGACCGGCAAGCTGATCCTGAGCCTGCTCGATGAATTTCTCGGCGACCGCCTGTGCCTCGTCCACGGCACCTGAGGCGATCACGAGCTCACGGGCGCGCGCGGCGTCTTCGCGCGTCATTCGCCGCCCCAGCAGGCGGGCAAGATGTTGGTCGCGAACAGCCGCACGGATCACGGGCAACGTGTAGATGCCCTCGAACAGATCCGTGTTGACCGGCTTACCCATTTCTTCGGCGGTCGAGGTCAAATCGAGAATGTCATCACACAATTGGTATGCCAGCCCGAAATATCGACCGAACTCGGCCAACGCTTCTACGTGCTCGTCCGGACAGCCAGCCTGCATCGCGCCCACCCGGCACGCCAACGACAACAACGCCGCGGTCTTACCGCCGATCGACTCCAGATAGGACTGCTCACTGCGAGAGGCCACATACTCATCGGCCGCCTCGAGCACCATGCCCGCGCACATCTGCTCACTCACGATCACCGCCGCGGCAACCTCGCGATGGCCGAGTTCGACCAGCACGCGCGTGCCCGAGGTCGTCACGCAGTCCCCAGCCAGGACGGCCATGTGCGAACCCCACACCGCGTTGGTGCTGGGGCGGCCGCGGCGCTGGTCGGCGTGATCGATGACATCGTCGTGATACAGCGACCCCAGATGTAGCAACTCCACCCCGGCGGCGGCGCGCACCGCCCGGTCATCGGCCGGGTTCGCGGGATCGGCGAGCAGGTAGTACGACAGCAACGTCAACGTCGGACGCACCAGCCGACGAGATGTGTCCGGCCCCTCCTCGGTGAGTGCGGTCAGCTCGGGGCGGCCGCGAAACTGTACCGGCCCGAGAACGTCACGGACACGGTCCAGGTCCGCATCCAGGTGCGGGAAGACAGCGGAATCTATCTCACGAGGCACGCGCGCTCTCCTGACTCATGGCATCGGCCATCTACACCGTTGATACAGTTGAAATTTGACACCATAGCGCGCGAAAAATGTTGGTATCAGCGCATTTTGACGCCACCGTTACAAACGGTACGTCGTCTGCGCCTCAGCGGCCTGTCTCGGCCTCAGGGGCTTCGCATTTCGGCCGTGAGACACGATCAGGTTCCGTCGATCTCGTTCAGGATTTGTCGCAGGAAAGGCCGGGGTGGCCGGTCGGGTGCGTCCGGGGCGGCGAGCAGGGCTTCCACGATCGGGGCGATGGCGGGGGCGCTGTCCACGGCCATCCGGACGAGACCGAGTTCGGCGCACCGGGAAAGTGCCGGGGTCAGGCAGGCGATCGCCTGATCGGTGCGTCCGGCGACGGAAAGGCAACCGCCATATAGCAATTGAGCCTGCAGAAGAGCGCGGGGGCGGGGCTGCGTTCGGATTTCGGCGACCATCTGTTCGGCGGCGGCGACGCAGCGTTCGGCGGCGGCCGGTGACTGTTGGGCGAGCAGGAGACGAATGGCCGACTCGTGGGTGAGTTCGGCGGTGACCGCGAGTGGGTGGTTCGGTTGCCGCTGGTACGCGGGCAGGTGCTCGAGCGTGTGCCGGTCTGCGTCGGTGATCGGCAGGCCCAGTCGTACCCGCTCGTTCACAATGCGGGCGGTCAGCCGTGGCAGGGCGATATGCTCCGCGACCATTTGCCCCTCGTCCAACCATCTTCGTGCGGCATCGAGATCGCCGTGCATAGCCACCAGCCTGGCACCGGTCCCGTAGGTGGCGACCAGGAATTCCATGGCGCCGGCCGCGACGCCGGGGCCGAATGCCAGCAGCTCGGCGGCTTCGTCGCATTGCCCTTTCTGGTAGAGCAATTCACCGAGCAGCCCGCTGGCCATCCGAGTCGCGTGGGATTGGCTGCCGGTATTCCGGGCGAGGGTGAGCGCGGAGCGGAAGAGCGCCTCGGCGCCGGCGATGTCGAGTTCTTCGGCGGCGGCTTGGCCCGCGATGCAGGTGCCATAGACCACGCCGGCCGGGCCATTGATGCGCGTCCGGTAGGGCTCGGCCCATGCGTGCCAGCGGCGGGCGTCGGCGAAGTCGAAACGATAGAAGGCGGCCGCTTCCGCGGTGGTGGCCGCGACGCTGGCGAAGAACGGTCGTACCGGCTGCTGCAGCCATGCCTCGGCGGCATCCGGGAAGTCCTTGAACCGGTCCGTCACAAGGTATTCCGCGGCTCGCGTCACGTCGGCCTGGATGCGCAGATCCGCGGTCCCGGGATCGTCCGGCGCGGCGGTTGCCAGTGCAGCGTCCACGCGATCCAGCGCGGTCCGGGTGGCGGCGGGGCGCTGCAGCGAGATGTTGGCCCAGGCCACCGACAGCTGCAGTTGTGGATCGGCAACCGTGATCGCCGCGGGCAGCTTCTTCACCAGGCCTAGGAAGGTGGCCATGCGGGAATCTTCGATGAGCGTGTCGGCGTGTTCTTGCACCAGTAGTTTCGCCCGCTCGGCCGCGCCGGCCGCGAGTGCGTGATCCACAGCTTCGGTGAGCATCTCGTGCTCGGCGAACCAGGTCGACGCGATCAGATGGAGCTGTTCGAGCAAGCCGGGGTGCTGCTGGATCAGTCTGCGGCGCAAGAAGTCCGCGAAGAGCGCGTGATAGCGGAACCACCGCAGCTCGTCATCGACGCTGCGCAGGAACAGGTCTCGGCGCCGGACCTCCTCGAGCTGTTCCTGCCCGGACCGCACTCCGGTCAGCGCCTCGGCGAGATCTCCACAGATGGTGTCGGTGACGGCGGTCCGCATGACGAACTCGAGCATCGTCGGTTCGAGCTCGGCGACGACGTTTTCCATCAGGTATTCGCCGATGGCGTAGTGCTGCCCCGTGATCTGGTCCAGGTAGCCACCGGGATCCTCCTTGCCGCGCAGTGACAGTGAGGCGAGTTGCAGAGCTGCCACCCAGCCCTCCGTCGACTCGCGCAGCCGGTCGACGTCGGCGTCGGAAAGGTGCAATCTCTTCGCACCGACCAGGAAATCGGTCGCCTCCCCGGAATCGAAGCGCAGTGCGGTCTCGTCGATTTCCACCAGTTCGTCCTGAACGCTCATGCGCCCCAACGGAAGACCGGTGCGAGTGCGGCTGGTGACGATCAATCGCAGGTAGTCGCCCCCGTTGTCGAGCAAAAACTCCATCGCGGCGAGGGTCGCCGGACTGGTCACCTGGTGCCAATCGTCGATCACGACGGCAACGGGCTCCGCACTGTCGTGGATCTCGTTGATCAGGGCCGTCATCACCTGCTGCGCCGCGGCGGCGGAATGCTCCTCGAGAATCTGTGTCAGCTCGATCGCCAGCGTGGGACGAACCTGGCGAATCGCCTCCACCAAATGGCTCAGGAACCACACGACATTGTTGTCGTCCTCCGCGATCGCCAACCAGGCCGCCCGGACGCCGTCCGCGTCGAGCGCGTGTGCCCATTGTGCGGCCAGGCTGCTCTTGCCGAAACCGGCCGGGCCATGAATGAGGACCAGCCGCCTGGACTGTCCCTCCCGTAAGGTTTCCAGCAACCGCGGGCGATTCACCAGCCGGCGCAGCGTCGTCGGTGGACGGAACCGGGTCTTCGGGGCCGATTGCGGCGGCAACGCGATTGCGGCGGCCGACATTGTCGACGAGATCGGCCGAACGCCCGCGACCGACACGGTTTGAACGGATCCGTCATGCTCCGGGGCAGCCATCGTGTCCACCGGCAACCCGCAGGAGAACTGCGCGTTCCGCAACCGCTCACCGAAGTCCCGGGCAGTGGCCGGGCGCAGAGCAGGGTCGGCGGCCATCGCGGCCTCCAGGATGGCGCACACCATTGCCGGTACGCCAGCGGATCGCAGGTCGGGGACGGGTTCGGAGGTGATGCGCACGAACTGCGCCACCATCGACTCGCCCGCCTGGCGCTCGAACGCGGCGTGGCCGGTGAGAGCCGTGAACAGCGTCGCGCCCAGCCCATACATATCGGAGCGAACCGTCGGAGGTTCGCCGCGGATCACCTCCGGAGCCGTGTAGGCCGGGGTCCCCGCGACGAGCCCGGCCGCTGTCTCGAACGCGCCGCCGACGCGCGCGATACCGAAGTCCGCCAGCTGCGGTTCGCCGTAGTCGCTGATCAGCACGTTAGCGGGATTGACGTCGCGATGGATGACGCCGCTGGCGTGCGCGGTCGCCAGCGCGCCCGCCAGCTTGACGCCCACGGCCAATACCTCCTGCCACGGCAACGGTCCGTCCGCGCGAATCCGCGCGTCGAGTGAGCCTCTGGGGTGGAAGGGCATCACGATGAACGGCCGGCCGGCCGGGGTGACGTCGGTCGTCAGCACCTGGACGATGTTCGGGTGGGTCGAGAACTTCCCCAGGGCTCGTTGTTCGCGCAGGAAGCGGGTCCGGTCCTCGTCGTCGACCGTGGATCCGAGCACCTTGACCGCCACGTCCCGATCGAGTGCGGACTCGGTGCATCGGTACACGATGCCGAATGCGCCGCGGCCGATCTCTTGGGCATCGGCGAACCCGGCCGCAGCCAGTTCCGCTGCGATGCCGATAGTCAGGTCGCGTTGCGTCCCCTCGGCCTTACCGTCGGACATCGACCGCTCACCCGATCACAGGCGCAGACTTCTTGGAAATTCGCGCGTTTGCGGCTGCCTGGTACTCCGACCGCACCGCGAGCGACTCATGTACTTACCTCTCGAGTCGAAAACCAGCTGGTCCCGATAGGTCGATCATAAGCCGCGACGACGGGTGCAGCGTGCCTGCCATCGAACTGGCCGCGATGAGGTGGGCCGAGTCCGTCCCGAAGCGGGCGAGGGCGGATTATCTTGGGACTCATGCCCACCATGCCGGATCGGATACCGGCCGAGGGTGCCCACGATGCGTTGATCGGGCACCTCGAGGCCCATATGGTTGCCCTGACTTTTGTGGACAATGCGGGGATAACCAGGGTGAAGGCGGTGCCGAAGGGGCGGTTGGCGCATGCCGCCAAATTCGGCATCGGAGTGTCGCCCTGTTTCGAGACGTTCACCTTCGATGATCTGATGTCCGTCGGGCGATATCTCGGCGGACCCGACGGTGATCTGCGGCTGATTCCCGATCTGTCGCGATTGACCGAACTCGCCTGTCAGCCGGGGTGGGCCTGGGCGCCCGCCGATAAGTACACCCAGGACGGCACCCGCTTCGTCGCCTGTCAGCGCGCCTTCGCGACCCGGCAGGCGCAGGCGGCGCAGAACGCCGGGCTGCGGATTTCGATGGCCTTCGAGACGGAGTGGTCGGTCGGGCGCGGGGATGTCGAAAACGATTTCGTCCCAGCGGTATTCGGACCCGCCTACAGCTTGATCCGGTTGAGTCAGGTGGGCGAGTACGCCAGTGATCTCGTCGCGGCGCTGGAGCGTCAGGAGGTCGCCGTCGATCAGTTCCATCCGGAGTACGCGCTGTCGCAACTGGAATTGTCGGTCGCACCCAACGATCCGGTCGCTGCCGCGGATGACGCGATCCTGGTGCGGCACACCATCCGGCAGGTGAGCGCACAATACGGTTGGCGTGCGCTGCTCGCGCCGTGTATCGAGCCCAGCGGTGCGGGTTCCGGTGCGCACCTGCATTTTTCGCTGCACGATGACGAAGGACCACTCTTGGCGCAGGGCGAGGGACCGCACGGAATGCGCCACGCGGGCGAAGCGTTCCTGGCCGGTGTGCTGCGGGAACTGCCCGCATTGGTCGCGATCGGCGCGGGCAATCCGGCGAGTTTCCTGCGGCTGCAACCCTCGCGCTGGGCCGGGGTCTGGCAGTGCTGGGGCCGGGAGACGCGGGAGGCGGCGCTGCGCTTCATCACCGGCGTGCAGGGCACCGAGGAATGGGCAGCCAATGCCGAGATCAAATGTTTCGACGCTACCGGTAATCCATATCTGATCGTCGGCACGGTCATTGCCGCCGGACTCGCCGGTATTGCCGAAGAACTGCGGTTGCCCGCCGAAATCACCGGCGATCCAATGGGATTCGACGCGGAACAGCTCATGCTCTCCGGTGTGCGGCGGTTGCCGACCAGTTCGATGGAGGCCGCCGACGCACTCGCGGACTCCAAGGTGCTCGCCGAGGCACTCGGCGTCGAACTGCACGATGCGCTGCTCACGGTGCGCCGCGCGGAGGCCGAACGCTATCGGGATATCAGCCCGGCCAAGGTGATCGAGATGACCCGCTGGCGGTTCTAGCGTGCTCACCGATGGTGTCGCACTGACCGATCACCATTGTCACGGCGTCGTCGCCGCGGATCTGGACCGCCCCGGCTTCGAGCGACTGCTCGGTGAAGGGCCGCGCGGCACCTTCGATTCCGCTATCGGCCTTGCCGTAAGACGTTGGTGCGCACCGATTCTCGACCTGGAGGCGCATGCCGATCCGGAAAGGTATCTGGCGCGCCGGGCCGAACTCGGTTGGCGTGAAGCGACCACCCGACTACTGCGCGCCTCCGGCACCACGCGGTGGTTTCTCGATACCGGATTCGGTGGTGGTCGAGCGGAATTCGCCGCGGTCGCCCCTGGCGAGGTGCGCGAGATCATCCGGCTCGAACAGATAGCCGAACAGGTGATCGCCGAAGTCAGCATCGCGACAATGCCTTTCGAGGACATCGAAACCACATTGCGCGGTCGGGCCCGAAATGCCGTCGGCCTCAAGACAATCGTGGCCTACCGCTACGGTCTGAACTTTCCTGTCACCGATACCCTGCCATCGACGATCATCCACGAACTGCGCCTCACCGATCCGGCGACGCTCGGCTGGCTGGTCGGACTCGGCGCTCGCATCGGCGCGGAATTCGGCCTGCCGCTGCAGTTCCACACCGGATTCGGCGATACGGATCTGCGGCTCCAGCACACCGATCCGCTGCTGCTCACCGACTTCCTGCACGCCACCTCGGGCTCCGGATTATCGGTCATGCTGCTGCATTGCTGGCCCTTCCACCGCAATGCCGCCTACCTCGCGCACGCCTTCGACCATGTGCACCTTGACCTCGGCCTGACAATCCCCTACGTGGGACAACGAGCCGCGGCGGTACTCGGCGAAGCGCTCGAACTCGCGCCGTTCCGGTCGATGCTCTACTCCTCCGACGGCTACGGACTCCCCGAGCTGCACTACCTCGGCGCACGGCTGTGGCGGCGCGGTCTCGGCCGCCTGCTGGACGAATGGATCGCCGACGACGCCATCACCCTCGCTGATGCCGAAGGGCTCGTCATCGCGATCGCCCGTGGAAACGCCGTGCGCACCTACCCCTAGCGTGCGGCGGCGATGGCGGCGTCGAGTCCGTTGGACAGTTGGCTGGAGTCGAGTTTCTTACCGTTGACGAAAACGGTCGGAGTGGCGTTGACGTCGCCGTTGAGGACCTGCTCGGTCTTGTCACGGAGATAGGTGTCGTACTTACGATCGGTAATGCATTGGGCAACCGACGGGTCGGTGTAGCCCGCAGTCTTGGCGATCTCGACGAGTTTGCTGTCGGGCAGGCCACTGCCGCCCTCGGCGGGCTGCTGTTCGAACATCGCGGCGAACCAGCCCTGATACTTCGAATGGTCTTGTCCGGCAACACAATACGAAGCGTTCGCGGCGCGCGAGGAGTACTGGGTGCTGGAGGCGCGGTCCAAGAACGAGATGACGTCGTACTCGATGATTGCCGTGCCGTTCTCGGCGGCGTCTTCGAGTGTCTTGGCGTTGCGTTTCTCGAATTGCTTACATGCCGGGCACTGCAGGTCCGCGACCACGCGAACGACGACCTTCGCATTCGAATCGCCGACGCGGACCGCACCGGTGGCGGTCACGCCCGCCGGGGTCGTCCCGGAACCGGCGCCCGCTGCCGTCGCGGCACCCGAAATGACGTTGCTCTTCTGCACCACAACGACGCCGATCACGCCCACGACGACGAACAGCACTGCGGCGACCGCCACCAGAATGACGACAGCACGGTTGCTGGACCGCGACGCCGTCGGTGGACCCGCCCATCCACCCTGAGGGATGCTCACCGTAGTTTCACCATGCTTTCGCTCGCCGAAATTTCCGCCCCCGCACGATAGCGGTTGCGACGCGCGGCGTGCTCGTCCGGTAACTGGCCATCGATAATGAAGTGCGCATGGACCTGCGGGAATCTAGCGTTGATGGGGAACAGACCAAAATCGGAAAGGACGCTTCCCATGTTTCCCGTCGAGCTGCGTGGCACCAGGGCGCAGACGCTCATGTGGGCCAACGAGCACGAAATCGAGCAGTCCGCGCTGCGGCAGCTGCGGAATATCGCGCAACTGCCATGGGTCCACGGCGTCCGCGTCATGCCCGACGTGCACCTCGGCAAGGGGGCGACCGTCGGCTCGGTGATCGCCATGCGCGATGCCGTCGCACCTGCGGCCGTCGGCGTGGATATCGGCTGCGGCATGGAGAGCGTGAAGACCGACCTCACCGCCGCCGACCTGCCGGACAATCTGCATTCGCTGCGCTCGCGCATCGAGGCGGCGGTGCCGGTGGGGTTCCAGTCCCATAAGAATGCGGTCGACGTTGCGAAGCTGGGCGCGCAGTTCGCCGCCTCTCATGGCGAGCTGGCCAAGCATGTCAGTGGCTGGGCACGTTTCTGGTCCGAGTTCGGCTCGCTGAATCCGGGCGTGCAGACACTGGAATCCAAGGCGCACAAGCAGATCGGCTCGCTAGGCGGCGGCAACCACTTCATCGAAGTCTGCCTGGACGAGCACGATTCGGTGTGGATCCTGCTGCACTCCGGTAGCCGCAATATCGGCAAGGAACTCGCCGAGCGGCATATGACCGTCGCGCGCGCGCTGCCGCACAACCAGGACCTACCCGATCGCGATCTGGCCGTATTCCTTTCCGGCACACCGGAAATGGAAGCCTACCGGCGCGATCTGACCTGGGCGCAGGAATACGCCGCGCGCAACCGCGCGGTCATGCTGTCGCTGGTGTGCGGTGCCGTGCGCGCGGAATTCGCCGGGCGCGAGGTGCTTTTCGACGACCCGATCAGCTGTCATCACAATTATGTGGCGGAGGAGGAGATCGACGGTGTGCCGATGCTGGTCACCCGAAAGGGCGCGGTGCGGGCGGGCGCAGGCGATCTGGCGTTGATTCCGGGTTCGATGGGCACACGCTCATATGTGGTGCGCGGCAAGGGAAATCCGGCCTCGTTCCAGTCGGCATCGCACGGTGCGGGTCGGCGGATGAGCCGGAACGCGGCGAAGAAGCAGTTCACCGTTGCGGATCTGATCGCGCAGACCGAGGGCGTGGAATCGCGCAAGGACGCGGGTGTGGTCGACGAGATCCCGGCCGCGTACAAGGATATCGACGAGGTCATTGCCGCGCAGAGCGATCTGGTCGATATCGTGGCGACTCTGCGTCAGGTGCTGTGTGTGAAGGGGTGATGCCACTCTCGAGCATCCGTCGCACGTAGGTGTGTCGAAGATCGTTGAGCAGCAGTGTATTCGGTTCGCGCGCGGCTGAAGTGGACGCGCATCACGTCGACGAGCCCGACCCGCGGCGTCCGCTGATTCGGAATCCGCCGGAATGTCAGCATGGCGGTGAACGCGCGAGTACGGTCGGATCCGGGTTGTAGGCCACGGAGGAGGCTCGGATCGTGTTCGGTCGGAAAAAGGACGCTGTCGGTGCGGAGCAGGTCGTTCTCGGAATGAGTGAGGCAGAACTCGTCGCTTTGCTGGGACAGACGAAGCGACAGTCGAGTACCGACGACGTCCTTGCGAGTTACAAGTCCGTCGCAGGCGGTTCGAAGTTGCCTCGTCAAAAATTCTTGGTTTACCTCAACAAGCCGCGTGGCTATGACACCTACCTGGTGGTGCAGGACGGGCGGGTCGTTCGGGTGCGGCAGACGTCGAGGCGATCGGGTGAGGTCATACGTGATGAAGAGGAGTAGGTCCGGCAAGATACCGAGCCAACCTGACCGGACAAGGATCTAGCGACCGAATTGCAATGGGAACAAACGCAATTCGGCCGCTCAGCGCCGCCGCAACGTCCCTGCCACGCCCGCCCCGAGCAGCAGCACGCCGAGGATGAAGGGGAACCCGCTGGTCACCCAGGTGATCAGCGCGAAGCGCATCTCATCGGATAGCACCGGCAGGTCGTCGTGAATGATCCGCCAGGTGTCATCCGGGAAAAGGAAATACACGAAGCCCGGTACCACGCCCCAGACCAGTCCGGCCAGCACCGTTCCCGCCGGTGCGTACGCGGCGAGCGCGGCAACCAAGAGCAACAACAGCGCCCCACCGACGATCTGGAACGTCGATCCGGCCCGATTGGCCGCGGATCCGAGAATGACCCACTGCCGGGTATCGAGTGCCGCATGCGCGGCTAGTCCGATGCCGACCGGCGTCACGACCAGACCGGTCAGTATGCCGAAGACGGTCCGCCCGAATCCACCGGTACTGCGGAATTGAGCACCGGGTGGCGCCCATCCCGGCGGCGGCTCGTAGTTGGTCATGGCTGCCTCCTGCGCGGTCCCACGGTGCGGAGCAATGATCTCACTCTATTGTCCGTTGCCCAGGGATATTTCGCCGCTTCGGCTGCGGTGCCGGTCGCCGGTGAGTCGTAACCCGCTGCCCCGCACTCGCCCGTAACTATCGCGGGCATTCCCGTCGACGTCGAAACGTTTCGTCGCGAATCCACAGGGTGCGCCGCCCTGGCGAGGCCGGAGATATCGGTGTCTACCGGTAGCGCGGAGGGACCTTCGATCCGCCGAGCCCTTCGTCGAACCGATACCGCGCGGCACGGTCGTCAGCAGTGCTGTCGGTGGCATCAGGCACGATGGAGCGCATGACCACCGCGGCCGGTACTTCAGCGATCGACCTCACCGCACCCGATCTGCGGGAGCGGGCCGAAGAGCTGCTGCGCGACCTCGCGGGACCGCAGGCGAGACTGCGCGAGGATCAGTGGACGGCGATCGAGGCGCTGATAGTGCAGCGGCGGCGGGCCCTCGTGGTCCAGCGCACCGGTTGGGGTAAGTCCGCGGTGTATTTCATCGCGGCCAAGTTGCTGCGGCGGGCGGGGCGCGGGCCGACGGTGATCGTGTCGCCGCTGCTGGCGCTGATGCGCAACCAGGTCGCGGCCGCCGAGCGGGCGGGCGTCGTCGCGGCGACCATCAACTCGGGCAATGTCACCGAATGGGATGAGATCCACGATCGGGTGGCCGCGGGCGAGGTGGATGTGCTGCTGGTCAGCCCGGAGCGGCTGAACAATCCGGACTTCCGCGACCAGGTATTGCCCAAGCTGGCCGCCGACGCCGGGCTGGTCGTGATCGATGAGGCGCACTGCGTCTCGGACTGGGGGCACGACTTCCGGCCCGACTACCGCCGCATCCGCACCCTGATCGCCGATCTCGGCTCCGATGTGCCGGTGCTGGCCACCACCGCGACCGCCAACGATCGGGTGGTCACCGATGTCGCCACCCAGATCGGTACCGACACTGCGTCTACCCACCCCGCCGACTCCGTCGGCTTGCCACCCCCGTTGGTGCTGCGCGGCACCCTGGATCGCGAATCGCTGCACCTGTCGGTGGTGCGTTTCGACGACGCCGTCGAGCGCACCGCATGGCTCAGCGGACACCTCGACAAGCTGGCAGGCTCCGGCATTGTCTACACCCTGACCGTCGCCGCCGCGCACGACCTCGCCGACGTGCTGAATTCGCACGGACACAATGTCGCCGCCTACACCGGGCAGACCGATACCGCCGAACGCGAGGCGCTGGAGGCGGCGCTGCTGAACAACGAGGTGAAGGCGCTCATCGCCACCTCGGCGCTCGGTATGGGCTTCGACAAACCCGATCTGGGTTTCGTGGTGCACGTCGGCGCACCGTCCTCCCCCATCGCCTACTACCAGCAGGTGGGTCGTGCCGGTCGTGGCACCGATCGCGCCGAGGTGGTGCTGCTGCCCGGTCCGGAGGATGCCAGGATCTGGAGTTACTTTGCCTCCGTTGCCTTTCCGCGCGAACACATCGTGCGCTCGGTACTCGACGCGCTGGATTTCGACCGGGCCATGTCGACCGTCGCGCTCGAGCCCATGGTCGAGCTGAACCGCTCGCGCCTGGAAATGGTGCTCAAGGTGCTCGATGTGGACGGCGCGGTGCGGCGGGTCCGCGGTGGCTGGATCGCCACCGGACAGCCGTGGGTCTACGACACCGAGCGCTACGAACGTCTCGCCGCGGCCCGCGAGGTCGAACAGCAGGCGATGATCGACTATCAGCGCACCACCGGCTGCCGGATGCAATTCCTGCGCCGCCAACTCGACGATCCCGGCCTGCCCGCACTCGAGGCCGACGCGCCCGGCTGCGGCCGCTGCGACAACTGCACCGGCACCCGCCTCGATACCACCATCGACTCCTCGGCCATCGCCGCGACCCGCGCCCGGCTGGATCGTCCCGGCCTCGATCTCGCCCCGCGCAAGCAGTGGCCGACCGGGATGGCAAAACTCGGTATTCCGTTGTCCGGCAAGATCACCAACGGTGCGCAGACCGGCCGTGCGCTGGGTCGCCTCACCGATCTCGGCTGGGGTCAGCGCCTGCGCGCCCTGCTGGACGCGCCCGACGATCCGGTTCCGGATGCGGTCTTCGACGCCTGCATCGCGGTGCTGCGCGAATGGAATTGGACGACGCGCCCGACCGCGGTCATGGCCCTCGAATCGCACCGCTATCCGGTGCTCACCGCCACCCTCGCCGCCCGCCTCGCCGAAGTCGGCCGTTTGCGTGACCTCGGTACCTTGCAATTGCGTCCGGACCGGCCGCCGGTGTCCGCCGCGAACTCGGCACATCGGGTGGCGGGATTGTTCGACTCCTGGCTGATCCCGGATCTGAGTTCGGTGGACGGTCCGATCCTGCTCGTCGACGCACTCTCCGATACCGGATGGACGCTGACCGTGGCCGCTCATGCGCTGCGCAACGCCGGGGCACCAGCAGTGCTGCCGTTCGCACTCGCCAGTCAGACGTAGTCGGATTCGCTCGTAGTCTGCACATGCTCGCGGACTACGAGAGCCCCGGCCAGGAGGTTATCCGCCCACCTCCGCGAACCCGCTGTTTGCCGATCGGTAACTAACAAACTGGCGAATATTTGGCTAACTATAGTTTCGGACCGGAATCATCGGTCACGATATGCGTATGTACTCGAACCTTGCCGCAAAACGGCTGTTGAAGGAGGTCAAAGCGCGCTATGGCTCAGCCGAGGCATTCTTCGAATCCTTGGACAACCTGCGCATCGACCCGATAGCTGACACCACTGAGCTACCGCCCATGCCGGAGCTGCGCGGGCTCGACTGAGCCTGCGTCGGTGACTACCGGACACGCCCTACTGGCGCGCGTCAGGTAGTCGAAGCGTCGGCGGGTCCGGCTCGATCCGCAAGGTGTCGCTCAGGCTGTTGTCCGGTGGTATCGGCCTGCGCGGCTCACGGACGCCGGCGGCACCGCCACCGGCCTCACCTGGCCCCTGACCACCGCCGGCGGGCACCGCGCCCCGGCCGAACAGTCGACGAATCGCTCGCATCAGCTTGGTCATCATCTCGCCAGTGTGCGCCCGTTCGCTCCGGATGGCATCGGTGTTCACAACCGGCGAAGCCGCGGGTCAGCGGGTCGCGGCGAGCAGTTCGACGATCTCGGCGGTGCTGCCGGTTTCACCGAGGCGGGGGAAGATCTTGCTGATGCTGTGCTGGTGGGCCTCGGCGTCCGAGTCGGTCATGGCGTCGACGGCGAGGGTGATGTGGTAGCCGTGTTCGTGCGCGGCGCGGGCGGTGGATTCGACGCCGATACTGGTGGCGATTCCGACGAGCACGATCTGGGTGATGCCGCGGCGACGCAGTTGCAGATCGAGGTCGGTGCCGTAGAAGGCGCCCCAGTTGCGCTTGGTGACGTGGATATCCTCCGGATGGCCGGTGAGCTCGTCCACGATCCGGTCCCAGCCCTCGGGCGGATTTCCGCCCGGATACGGAAATTCATTGCGCCCCTTCACCTGATCGGCACCATCGAGCGCGAACGAGACGCGGACGAGGACGACCGGCAGGCCGTGCTCCCGGAACGCGTGGGCGAGTGCGGCGGAATTCTCGATGACCGCGGCGGCCGAATGCGGTTGGCGCGGTGCGGCGACAATGCCTTGCTGGAGGTCGATGACGACCAGGGCGGTGCGCTCGTCGAGTGTGGTGACCGGCATGAATTACCCTTTCTGAGCTGAATTATCTTGAGACATAAGAAGATCAGGCGCAGCGCGTCCCACCCGCGCGAGCGAGCGGTCGGCGAGCGTGACGATGACCAGCAGCACCGAGACGACGAGCAGCAACAGTGCCAGCTCGTGCACTCCGGCACTGTCCGCGACGTGCGGGAATACCGCGGCATTTGCCGCCGCCGCGATCAGCGCACCGAGATACGTTCCGGTGCGCAATAATCCGGCCGACGACGCCATCCGCGCCGGATCGGCCTGGTGGTACAGGGCGTTCTGATTGGCGAGTCCGTTGAGTCCCTGCGGCAGACCGCTCAGCACACCGACCACCACGAGCAGCCAGATCCCGGTGTGCGGACCGAGTAACAGCAGGCACGCACACGCCGCGACCTGTAGTAGACCACCGGCGACCAGCTTGCCGCGCGCCTGGCGACGCCGCCCGGTGATCGCGGTAATCGCGATGGCGCTCAACGACATCGGCAAAAGCACCAGTCCGGCCACGGACGCGCTCAGCGACCGTCCCTCCTCCAGCCATTGCGTAAATCCGTACAGGAAGGCATAAGCCGTGACGAACGCGAGCACCTGACGGCCATAGGTGGCCAGCAACGGCGCATTGCCGCCGAGCACTCGCAGATCGATGAACGGCTGGCCGGCGCGCAACTCCCGCAGCACGAATGCGATACCCACCACACCGGCGAGCACGAGCAGATACCAGTGCGCGACAGCCGGTTTCATCAGAAACAGCATCGAGGCGACCAGAGTTCCCGCGAACAACCCCATGCCGGTGATATCCACGCCACCGCCCTGCCGTGCCCGCACGCTGGCGGGCAGCTCGGCCAACTCGGGCAAACTCATCCGCCCGAGCACCAGACAGGCCAGCGATAACGGCACATTGACGGTGAAGATCAGATGCCAACCGCCGACACCGATCAGCGCCCCACCCAGCGTCGGCCCGACCACCGCCATCACCTGATTGGCGATCGACAACATGGCGAGCACCCCGGCCGGGCTCTGCGACCCGGTGCGCTCGGATTCGCTGCGCAACAAGAACATCGAGGCCGGATACGCCGCCGAGGTGCCGAAGCCGAGCAGTACTCTGGACAGGATCAGGGCACCGAGCCCCGGTGCGAAGGCACCGAGTATGCCCGCGATACCGACCAAAGCCGTACCGAGCAGATAGAGCGTGCGCGGCCCGTATCGGTCGACGAGCCGCCCGACCACCGGCTGCCCGACCGCGGTGGCCAGATACAGCGCCGACACCAGCCAGATGGTTTCCGATGGCGGGGCGCCGAAGGCCTTGCCGATGGGCACCAGGGCCACCGCCAGCATCGAGGAGTTGATCGGATTCAGAATCGAGCCGAGAATCATCGGCGCGATCAGCCTGCGATCGAATCCCCTTACATCAGTGGATGATTCGGAGCGCTCTTCGACGGCCGTCATGATTGCGCCACATCGTCGAGCAGTGCGAGCGCCTCGAGGATGGTGCGCCGCTGCGCCTCCGTGTACCGCTCGTGCAGCGTGCGCGCCAACCACTCCTGACGCACCTGCCGGTCGCCCTTCAGTCGCTCGCGCCCCGCAGCAGTCAGGGACAGCAATTGCCTGCGCCCGTCCGTGGGATCCGGACGGCGCTCCACGAATCCGTAGCGATCCAGCGCCGCGACGGTCATCGCCATCGACTGCGGCCGCACCCGTTCGGCCGCCGCCAGATCACTGGTGGATGCCGCGCCGTCCCGATCCAAGCGACTCAGTACCGCCGCCTGCGATGGGGTGAGGTCGTCATCGGCGGCCAGTTCACGCAGGCGTCGCCGCAGCCTGCCGACGACAACCCGCACCTCACTCGCGGCTCGGACGGCCGATTCGGAGATCTTCTCGTCCATGCCATCGACTCTAATTTATTCAGTCTCAACTGTACAGTTTTAACTGCCAAGTTTGGCTGCATATCACGCGGGATGCGGGCGGCGGACCCACCGAGCCGTTATCGTCGGACAGGTGGCCAGTAAGTCCGCGTCGCCCGCTGTCGAACTCGATGTCGGCGACCGCACCGTCCGCATCTCCAACCCGGACCGGATCTACTTCCCGGAGTCCGGCGCGACCAAGCTCGACCTGGTGGAGTACTACCTGAGCGTCGGGGACGGCATCGTCCGTGCGCTGCGGGATAGGCCGTGCATGCTGCACCGGTTCCCCAAGGGGCTCGCGGGCGACAAGGTGCATCAGAAGCGGCTGCCCGCCGGCGCGCCGGACTGGATTCCCACCGTGCGCGTCTTCTTTCCGCGCTACAGCCGACATGCGGATGAACTCTGCGTGGACAAGCTGGCCGATGTCATCTGGGCGGTGCAGATGTCCACGGTCGAATTCCATCCGTGGAACTCGCGCCGCGATGACACCGAGCGCCCCGACGAATGGCGCATCGACCTGGACCCGATGCCGGATTGCCCGTGGTCGCGGGTGCAGCGAGTCGCGGGCGTCGCGCGGGAAGTACTCGACGAGCTGGGCGCGGTCGGCTGGCCGAAAACCTCCGGCGGCAAGGGCATGCACATCTATGTACGCATCGCGCCGGAGTGGGGCTTCACCGAAGTTCGCCGCGCGGCACTGGCCTTCGCGCACGAGGTCGAGCGCCGCGCACCCGACGATGCGACCACCACCTGGTGGCGCAAGGACCGCGATCCGAAACTGTTGTTCGTCGACTACAACCAGAACGCCCGCGACCACACCATCGCCGCCGCCTATTCGGTGCGCGGCGTCCCGGAGGCGACCGTCTCGACGCCTATCCGCTGGGACGAGATACCCGACGTCGACCCGCGCGACTTCACCATGAAGACGGTCCCCGCCCGCTTCGCCGAATTCGGCGATCTGCACGAGGGCATCGACGAGGCGGTGTTCCGCATCGACCAACTGCTGGAGTGGGCCGAACGCGACAATCTGGACGTCGACCTCGACGAGGACTGACCGCCCACACAACCGTTTGTCGCGGCAACACACCCGATACGCGGGTGCGCGGTTGACAGGCTGCTTTGTTGTCAGCTGGAGGGAACGATCGTCACGCAGGGTGGCGGCTGGAACCGGACAAAGGGCACCGGTGCTACGGTTCGCTTCGGAGACAGCCGCGGGCGCCGTGCCAGTGGTTTTGCCGCGACAGGAGGTCGTCATGAGCCCCGCCGAGGTTCCGGTGCCGGTCGCGATCGGCCCGTCGACGCCCGCGCCGACGCTGCTGCGCAAGGCCGTCGTAGAAGGCGGCGCGACCGTCGCGGATCTGCCGCAGGCTCGCGCCTTGATCTGGGCGGGCGGGCCAGGCGAATTCCCGGACGAGTTGCCGCCGTCCGTCGAATGGGTGCAGTTGCCCGCGGCCGGTGTCGAGGACTGGTTCACCGCGGGCATTCTCGCTCGGCATCCGGAGGTTCGATTCACTTCCGCCGCAGGCGCTTTCGCCGCGAGTGTGGCCGAGCACGCACTGATGCTGCTGCTCGCGGGGGTGCGCTATCTGCCGGAGCACCTGCGGGCGGGGAGTTGGCGACAGTACGATTTCTTCCCGCATGTCGGCACACTGCACGGCAAGACGGTGACCATTGTCGGCGCGGGCGGGATCGGGCGCGCTCTGATTCCCATGCTCGTCCCGCTCGGCGCGCACATCGTCGCCGTCAATCGTTCCGGTCGCCCGGTGACCGGTCCCGGCATTCCGGACACGGTCGAGACCCTTCCGGCCGAACATCTCGCCCGCATCTGGCCGCGCACCGATCACGTGGTGATCGCCGCCCCGGCGACGCCCGAGACGAAACACCTGGTCGGAGCCGAGGAACTGGCCCGGCTGAAGCCGTCTTCCTGGGTGATCAATGTGGCGCGCGGCAGCCTCATCGATACCGACGCACTGGTGGCCGCACTGGCCTCCGGCGCGATCGGCGGCGCCGGTCTCGATGTCACCGATCCCGAACCGCTGCCGGACGGCCACCCGCTCTGGGTGCTGCCGAATGCCATTGTCACACCGCATGATTCGAATCCCCCGCAGCTGCGACTCGCGGCTTTCGCGGACCATGTCGGGGCGAATGTGCAGCGCTTCATCACCGGGCGCGATCTGCTCGCTCCGATCGATACCGAACGGGGTTACTGACCCACCCAGGCCCCGGGTCGGTGCCGGCTTCGGCTACGCGCACTGGTGATCCACCGCGGCGCGCTTCAGGACCCTGCCGCGAAGGCTGACGGTCAGCGCCGCATTCCCTCGGACTTGATCGAGACCTGGCTCATAATGGCCGCGCCGTAAACAGCCTGTTTTAAATGTGCCATTGACAACTGGCACATTCATGCCTGACGCTTAGGTCATGACAAGGTCAACGAGGACCTCGGTCCCCGGCGTTCCGACGGTGCCGTCGGCACGGTCCAGACTCGCTGCCGCGGCATGCGAGATCGGGCTGCGGCCGCTGAACAATGCGGTACCCATGAACGCACCGGGAGTCTGGTTCGCACGCAAGCTGATCGCGACGATCATGGCCACGGCGGGTCCGACCCCGCGTGATATATCCGTCGTCCAGGTCCGGTCCGGCGCTGTCCGCGGCGAATGGGTCCGCGCACCCGGCGTGGACTTCGGACAGCGCGCCATCTACTACATTCACGGCAGCGGCTACGTCCTCTGCTCGGCCCGCACGCACCGCGGCTTGGCCGCGCAACTGTCCAGGAAGACCGGACTGCCGGTCTTCCTCACCGACTACCGGCTCGCGCCGGAGCATCGGTTTCCGGCCGCCGCCGATGATGTCGAGGCCGGATACCGCTGGCTGCTCGACCGCGGTTTCGCCGCAGAAGACCTGGTGATCGCCTGCGACTCCGCGGGTGGGCATCTGGCATTGGATCTGCTGATCGAGAACGCCCGCCACGCCCGGCCGCAACCCGCCGCCGTCGCGATGTTCTCCCCGCTGATCGATCTCACCCTCGGTTTGGCCGCCGAACAGGAACGGCGGCAACGGGATCCGGTCATCTCGGCCCGCGCGGCCGGTCGGCTCCCGCACGCCTACACCCGCGACCTGCCCACCGACGCACCGCGCCTGCGGCTACGAATTCCGCCGGGCATGGTCATGCCGCCGCTGCTGATCCAGGCGGGCGGCGCCGAAATGCTCTGCGCCGACGCTCGACACCTGCACGCGATGGTGCGCGATGCGGGCGGCGACTGCGCACTCGAGATCTGGCCGGGCCAGGTGCACGTCTTCCAGGCGCTGCCGCTGCTGGTGCCGGAGGCGGACAGGGCATTGGACCGGGCCGCCGAATTCCTGCGTACCGCACTGATTTCCCAGACCGTCACGAAGAAGGTGAGCTGAGATGTTCGGACTGGAAAGGCTCATTCCGATCGGTATCCGACCGCGGCGCAGCCACGGCGCCCGCGCGGTGGTGACCGGCGCGGGCAGCGGCATCGGCCGGGCCTTCGCACTCGAAATCGCAGAACGCGGTGGACAAGTGATCTGCGCCGATATCGATGAATCCCGCGCCGATGAGACCGTCGCCCTCATCGAGCGCAGCCATCCGGGTGCCGCGCATGCGTTCCGCTGCGATGTTTCGCGCCGCGAAGAGGTGGAAGTGCTTGCGCGCTTCGCCGAATCGCTGTTCGAACGCCCGGTCACGCTGGTGGTCAACAATGCCGGAGTCGGCATCGGCGGAAAGCCCGTCGGTGAAATCGGTTTCGACGACTGGGAGTGGGCGCTCGGCATCAACCTGTGGGGTGTGGTGCACGGATGCGAGATCTTCGCACCGCAACTGCGCGCCGCCTCCCGTGGCGGCATCATCAATGTCGCCTCCGCGGCCGCCTTCGCCGCCGCACCATCGATGGCGGTCTACAACGCGTCCAAGGCCGCGGTGCTTTCGCTTTCGGAGACCATGGCCGCCGAGATGAGCGGCACCGGCGTAGCGATCACCGTGCTGTGCCCGACCTTCGTCAAGACGAATGTGGCTCGCGACGGCCGCATTACACCGCAATCGGCCCGATTGGCCGACACCCTCATGCGCCTGACCGGCTTCTCCCCCGACAGCGTCGCGCGCACCACCCTCGACGCCCACGACCGCGGGCAACTGTATGTGCTGCCACAACTGGACGCGCACCTCATCTGGCTGCTCAAGCGCTACTTCCCCGCGCAGTACACCTATGCCCTCGGACTCCTGGATCGGCTGCTGCCACAGGAGAACTCGACCACCTCGGACCGGTCCCCGGTCTCCGATAAGACGGGAGTCTGATCATGGCCAACGGTATGGACTTCGACGATATGCTCCGCAAAATCAAGGATCGCCAATGGGCGCTGGCCGATATCGACTGGGATGCCCCCGGCGCAGAGACAATTTCGCCCGAACTGCACGCGAAACTCAAGCCGTTCATGGCCGATCTGATGTGGATCGAGAATGTCGGCGCGCGCGGCTTCGCCGCCATGGCGAAGAAGGCGCCGACCGAGACGCTGCGCGAGATCTACCGCTACTTCCACGCCGAGGAGCAGAAGCACGCCAATGCCGAACTCGCGCTGATGCGGCGCTGGGGCATGCTCGACGGCGATGAGATTCCGCAGCCGAATGTGAACGTCAAGCTGGTCATCGACTTCCTGGACCAGTACTCCGACGATATGTCGCTGTCGTTCCTGGGCACGGTGATTCCGATGCTGGAGGTCGCCCTCGATGGTGCGCTGATCAAGTTCATCATGGACGAGATCGAGGATCCGATCTGCCAGGAGGCCTTCAAGAAGATCAATGCCGACGAATCCCGGCATCTGGCCGTGGATTTCGCGGTGATGGATCTGCTCGGTCACGCACAGATGCGCAAGCTGCTCATCGATCTGGTCGGCGGATGGGCCAAGCCGACGTTCATCATCGGTGTGCTGAGCTATGTGCCGCTGCTGAACAAGATGCGCGACAACATCGTCGAGATGGGCGTCGACGAGGAGAAGTTGTACGCGGCGCTGAAGCGTTACGCGAATGTCGGCGAGCGCAGTGAATTCGCGCGCAGGCTGCCGATGTATCAGATCGTGAAGATGCACGGCGGCTGGGTGATCAACCGCGGCCACCCCTACCACCTGCTGGCCGACGCGCTGGTCAAGATCACCGCCCGGGTGCCGAAGCGGCTACTGCGCCCGCAGCCGACCTGGTCCAAGGAACTCACCTACGAGCCCGCGGCATGACGAAGGACGAGATGAATACAGCATCGCGCAGCGATTCGATGAGGGGCGGCGGCCGGGCGACGGGTGGGCAAACCTTGGATGTCGCCATTATCGGCGGTGGTTTTGCCGGTATCGGCGCCGCGATTCGCCTGAAGCAAAAGGGAATCGGCGATTTCGCGATCTTCGAACGCGGCACCGCGATCGGCGGGACCTGGCGAGACAACACCTACCCCGGTGCGGCGTGCGATATTCCGTCGCGGCTGTACTCCTACAGTTTCGCGCCGAACCCGAATTGGTCGCACACCTACTCCGGCAGCAGCGAAATCCTCGGCTATATCGAGTCGATGGCCGCGAAGTTCGGACTACACGAGCACTTCCGCTTCGGCCACAACGTCGCCGGAATCGCGTTCGACGAGGACACCGGGGTCTGGCACATCACGATCGAGGACCGCGCGGAGGCCATCCGCGCCAGAGCGGTCGTATTGGCCTCCGGGCCATTAGCCAATGCGAGTCTGCCGAACATTCCAGGCATCGAAGACTACCGGGGGCACAAGATCCACAGTGCCCGTTGGGATCACGACTACGACTTCACCGGGAAGAAGGTGGCGGTCGTCGG
Source organism: Nocardia sp. NPDC102475 (assembly GCF_055584605.1). Classification (NCBI taxonomy): domain Bacteria; kingdom Bacillati; phylum Actinomycetota; class Actinomycetes; order Mycobacteriales; family Nocardiaceae; genus Nocardia; species Nocardia sp. NPDC102475. The sequence continues at coordinate 395,499 of NZ_JBVJLS010000002.1, forward strand.
TACCGGGGCCAGTGCGGTGCAGATCATTCCGGAGCTGGTGGAGCGGGCGGCCTCGGTCAAGGTGTTCCAGCGGACGCCGGGATGGGTGCTGCCTCGGGTCAATCGGCGCACCACCCCGCTGACCAAACAGCTCTACCGGCGGGTGCCCGCCGCCGAATCCCTCTCGCGTCTGGCCTGGTTCTACGGGCACGAATCCGTCGCGCTCGGCGTGGTCTGGAATACCCCGCTGACCAGGGTGGTCGAGCTGGTCGGACGGGCCCAATTGCGCAGGCAGGTGAAGGATCCGTGGTTGCGCCGCCAGCTCACCCCGGACTTCCGGGCCGGATGCAAGCGGCTGCTGATGACCGACGACTACTACCCAGCCCTGCAACGCGACAACTGCAAGCTGGTCACCTGGCCGATCGCACGCATCGCCGAACACGGCATCCGCACCGCGGAAGGTATTGAGCACCAAGCTGATTGCATCGTCTTCGCCACCGGATTCGATGTCTCCAAGACGGGCACGCCCATCCCGGTCGTCGGCCGGGACGGGCGGGTACTCGGCGAGGAGTGGAACCACGGCGCGTATGCGTACAAGAGCATCGCGGTTTCCGGGTACCCGAATCTGTTCTTCACCTTCGGGCCGAATTCGGGGCCGGGACACAATTCGGCGCTGGTGTACATGGAGGCCCAGATCGACTATCTGGTGAGCGCCATCGGCACCATCCTGGACCGGAATCTGCGCATGCTCGATGTGCGCAAGGACCGGCAGGACCGCTACAACGCGGCGATCCAGCGGCGCCTGGGCAGCACCACGTGGAACTCCGGCTGCCGCAGTTGGTATCTCACCGAGGACGGGTTCAATGCGACCATGTATCCGGGTTTCGCCACCCAGTACGTTGGCCAGCTGCGGACACTGAACCTCGATGATTATCACGTGGTACCCGCCGCGCGCACGACGAAGCAGCGGATCGCGGCGGTTTCCTAGGTGACGGGCACCGGTAGTCGGGACGCTAGACTCGGTCGGTTCGAAGACCGCGTTCCGGCCGCCGGTGCAGCGTGCCCTAGTCGCTATGGGAGGTGATATCGGTGCCGGAGTACCGGATCGATGATCTCGCCCGCGCCGCGGGCACCACGAGCCGGAATGTGCGCGCCTACCAGGAGCGCGGACTGCTACCGCCCCCGGTCGGCAAGGACGGGCGCGCCAGCATCTACGACGATTCGCATCTGGAGCGGCTGCGACTCATCGACGCGCTGCTGCAGCGCGGCTTCACCACCGCCCATATCGCCGATTTCATCACCAGCTGGGAGACCGGCAAGGACCTCACCGAGGTGCTCGGCCTGCAGCACGCGGTGACGGCCCCCTGGGCGAAAGACGAAACCTTCGAGGTCCCCCGCGAACTGATCGGGACCATTCTCGGCACCGATACCGACGAACTCGTCGACCGGCTCGCGGAGATGAAGCTGGTGCGGATCGAGGGCGATACCGTCGCCTTCACCGATACCGCACTGCTCACCTCATTCGCCGAATTGCACGAATACGGCCTGGAACTGCGCACGCTGATCGAGATCTACGCCAAGGTCGCCGACCGCATCGATGACATCACCCACATCATGATCACGGCCGCCAAACAGCACATCGTCGACGAACACGGGCCCGGCTGGCTGCCCGAGACCAGCAGCGAAATCGCCGATACCACAACGATGCTCAACAAAATGCGCGAACTGGCCGTCGCCTCGGTGCACGCCACCCTGGTCCGGTCGCTCGATGTCACGCTGCGCCGCGAGTTGGGCGATTACCTCGCCACCGCCGCGGAGCGCGAACGCGGACGTACCGGTTCATTGCCCGACGCGCCTTGACCGCCAGCGAAATTCGCTGGGGTGCGCGTTGGTTTCGGGGGTTCACGCCGCCGATTGTCCGAGCTCGGGCCGACCGAGCGTTTCGGCTCGACAGGCTCGGTGCTCGGGGCACAGATAGGCAAATCCGGGCCGGATGAATGCCGGGTCCAGTCGCTGTGCGAACGTCAAGTTTTCGCGACGCCAGCAATCGCCGCATACCACTGTGTTCATGTGGCACCTCATTCCGCTCACGGGACGTGTGACGAAGGATTCCCAATTCCGGCGAAATCAACGCCATGTGAGCCCATAGCAACACAACCGTTACTTCGGCACCGGGTTCCTGCTCGCCCAGGCCGCGATCTGGCTGCGGTTGGTGAATCCGAGCTTGGTCAGGATGTGTTGGACGTGGTTCTGCGCGGTGCGCTCGGATATCACCAGCGCGGTCGCGATTTCGCGGTTGCTCTTTCCGGCAGCGACGAGAGCGGCGACTTCGCGTTCCCGTGGGGAGAGCGTCGCGCGGTTCAGCGGTGTCGCGGCGAGGGCGCGCAGGCGCTGCACCCAGGGGGCCATACCGTATGACTCCGCCAGTGGCAGTGCGGATTTGGCCATGGTTACGCCGTCCTCGATGGCGCCGCGGCGAATCAGGACGTCGGCCAGTTCACAATCGGCCTCCACGGCGAAGCAGCGGGCGCTGATCTCGCGACAGATCTTGCGCGCGGTGCCGAGTTCCTGTTCGGCGGTGGCCGAATCGCCGAGGGCTGCCGCGAATTTGCCGAGCCACAGGGTCACCGGGCCGAGGTAGTGTCCGTTGCCGCTTCCGCCGACCGCATGACCGTCGCGATACGGGGCGAGACGCCGCGCGAAATAGCGGATGTCCTCGTCCAAGCGGAGGGCCAGCGCGACGGATCCGCCGACCACCAGCGCGTTGAGCACGAAGTACGGCGGGATCACCCACTCTTCGGGCGGACCGAGCCCGCGATACAGCGGTTCGGCCTCTGCGGTGCGACCGTCTTCGACCAGTGGAAATGCCGTGCCCAGCCGGGCGAAGATCTCGTTGCGGACCTCGCCGCGCATGGACAACGGCGGTAATTCGAAGCTGATATCGAGGTGGCCGCGGTGATGGCCGATGGTGCCCACCAGCGCCCGATACGCGCCGTAACCCGCCGGATGGCCGATCGATTCGGCCAGTTCGCGCGCCTGTCCGCCGAGCCGCAGCGCCTCGTCCAGATCCCCGTGGCCCTGTGCCAAGGCCGCCTCGGCCACCAGCAGATTCCAGCGCGCCATCGGGCCGCCGGTATGCCGCACACACCAGCGCAGCCGCGACAGCTCACTGCCGATCGCCGCGAGTTCGCCACGCTCCCAGTGTGAGTCGATGGCCCACAGCCTGCCCCACAGCTCGATCGATGGGCTGCGCAGGCTCAGTCCGGCATCTGTCATGCGCGCGGCCAACTCGGCGCGCTCCACGCGGTGTTCCGGTGCGGCGCAGGCGAGTTGACGGGCACGCAAGGCGGCGACCACGGCCTCCGGATCGCCGCATGCGTCGGCGAGCTGCAGTGCGGCGCGGCTCGTCTCGTCGACATGGTCGAGCAGACCCAAATAGACCGAGGCCTCCGTCGAGCGCGCCAGCAGCCGCGTCCGGAGGAGATCCGACAATCCGTCGAATTCCAGTGCTTCCGTGCACCATTCACGAATGTCGCGATCCCAGACACGATCGCCGACCGGCTCTAGCACCAGCGCGCACTCCGCGATCAGGGTGGCATCGCCGACGCGACGGCCGATGGTCAGCGCGGCAACGCAATCCGCGCGGGCCGCACCCAGATCACCCGCCCGCAGCCTCGCCGTCGCCCGGGCAAGCAGCAATCTGCCGCGATCGGCGGCGGCCGATCCGGCGGCATGGTCGAGCGCCAGACCGTAGAGCCGCACGGCTTCTTCGAACGCCAATTCCCGCAATGCCGCATCGCCCGCGCGACGCGCCCAGTGCACCGCGGGACCGTGTTCGCCGGTCACCGCCGCACCCGCCCAATGTCGGGCCAGTGCCGCCGAATGGTGTTCCAGCGCATCGGGATACAGGTCCTCGATGGCCTCTGCCGCCCTTGCATGCAGGATCACCCGCTGCTGCAACAGCAGACTTTCCTGCAGTGCGGCGCGCACCAGCGCATGTCCGAATCGCACCGCGCCCGGCTCCGCGCCCACCACCAGCAAACCGGCCGCGACGGCCTCGTCCACCGCGGCCAGACACTCCAGCGCGGGCCTGCCGATCAACCGCGACGCCACCGCGATCGGAAACTCCTCGCCGAGAATCGAGGACGCCCGCAGCAACTCCTGGGTGCGCGGCGCGAGCGGCACCAGTCGCCCGCGGACCACCTCGCGCAGGGTAGCGGGCAGTTGCAGCGCACCCGTCTCCTGTAGCGACCGCCCGAGTTCGCGCAGGTAGAACGGGTTTCCAGCGGTCATCGTGTAGGCGTCGAAGGTGATCCGATCCGGGACGACCCGTCCGGCCTCGGCCTGCAGGCACTGTGCCGAACTCTCCGGCGACAGACCGGTCAGGCCGAGTGTCCTGGTCACCGGCTCCCGCAGCAGATCCGGTTTGATCGCGCGCCAGCCGGTCGCGGCATCGGATACCGCATCACGTTCGGTGGCGCACACCAGGATTCGCTTACCGCGTAGATTTCGGATCAGATGCAGCAGCGCCTGCAGCGACGGTTCGTCGGCCCAGTGGATGTCATCGATGACGAACAGGGCCGCGGTGCCATCGAGACGTTCGGCGAAGCTTTCGAATAGCGCGGTGCGCTCGACCGGTGCGACATCGACGGCCGGTAGATCGGCAAGGGCCTGCCGCCACAGCCAGAACGGCGGTGCGTCGGGCACTTCCAGCGCCCGAGTCCACAGCGTGCGTACACCCCGCGCCTGCGCGCGCTCGGCCAATTCGGACACCAAACGGGTCTTGCCGATACCCGCCTCGCCGGAACACACGACCAACTGCGGATTTCCGTTCACCGCAGCGTCGAGCCAGCGGAGCAGATCGGCAACTTCGTCTCCCCGCCCGATCAGCTCGGTCGACACGCGCCACCTCCGAGACGTTGACATTACCCGTGCGGTGGTGCGCTCGAGCCCGCCATCGCGACTAGGACGCCTGGCGTTCGGTCAGGCCGTCGGTGCTCACATCACCTTCGAAGGCGTGGATGCTCGCATCCGGACCCGGACGCACCCCCGCGCGCTCGAAAGCCGGGAACAGCCGTTCGGCCGCATATCGGTCGGCCGCGGCCGCCGATTCCCAGACATCGACGATGTGCAACGCCCCATCCGACACCCCGACGATATGCAGCAATTGCCCCGCGATCGGCGCACCGCCGAGTTCGGCCACGACCGCCTGGTATTCCGGCAACCCCACTCCGGGCGTGCGGGTGATGTTGATGTAGGGCATGGCTTCTCCTGCCTTCGAGCCACCGTCGGTTGCGGTGGTTGCAGCGAGATTACGAAGGAACCAGCAGGTCCGACTTCCGCCGAACTACTCATTCCAGCTACTCATTCGCAGGTAGCCTCGTTCGCAGGTAGCCTCGTAGGTATCACAATTCGGGAGGGCTCGATCATGGCGTCGGAAATTTTCGAGAGCGAAGTCGCGGACCCGCGCGCCCGGTGGCGGCACCTGCCGAAGGAGCCTGACCGGTACGTCGAAGAGGCCCAGGTCGAGCCGACATATTCGTCGTACACGTTGCCCGCGGTCGACCCCACCCAGGATTTCATCCGGCTCTACGGCGGCTGAGGCCTTTCAGATCTTGCGATAGGGCGAGTCTCTGTCGAGACTGGACCGGTCGAAGTTTCGCGAGTGCAGGAGCCAACATGGCCGTCACAGCTGTTCGTCGTATCTCGTCCGGGTTCGCGGTTCTCACCGCAGTCGTTGCGTTGGGAGGCGGGTCGTTGCTGGCGTCCGGCGGCGCCGTCGGCGCACCAGGGGATGTCACCACCACGGTGACGCTATCGGGGCAGGCGGCCACCGGATGTACGGCGCAGGTGAAGGCAACGGTGGCCGGAAGTTCCTCGCTCGGGCTCGGGAATTACATTCCGCCCGTGGAGTTCTGGGATGACGGCACCTTCCTCGGAAGTGTCACGCCGACGGTGAACAAGGCGACGCCGTCGAACGGTGTTTCGTTGACCGCCCAGGTCGATTGGAAGCCCGCCGCGACCGGCAGTCACACGGTGCGGGCGAAGTATGTGGGCGGCAACTACACGCCGGAGTCGCAGGGCTCGGTTGTGGTGCGCGTCGGGACGGGCATCGATCTCGGGTCGGCGTGCTTGCCGATCGGCTGAAATCAGCTGCGAGCGTCGGGCTTACGTCAGAGTGATCGCCTGCACGATCAGCACTGTGTACAGCGTCAAGATGAACAGGACGGCCGGGAGCACCGGATAGTCCGGCTTACTGCCGCGCACGAACTTCAATGCTCCCCAAATGGGAAGCAGTAAGAGCGCCAACGGAATCCAGGCGGCTATCGCCTGCCATGATGTATGCGTCCATGGTTGGACGAGGGTGATGTCGGTGGCGGCGGCGATGGCGGCACACAGCAGTCCGAACGCGGTGCTACCGGTCGCGCCGAGGGCATTGGAGTAGAAGTGCTCGTCGGTGCGCGGCGTGCGAGATGTCTTGCGGGCGAATTCGAATTGCAAGAACGCGCCAGCGAAGATCAGGGCCACGGCCGCGGTCTTCCAGCTGGCGCGAACCTCGCCGGTGTCCGCGGCCGACAGGACGACGTAGGCGGTGACCAGGAGTTGAACCGGATAGGTGACGGCCAGATTCGCCAGAATATCGATTCGAATGGTGGCCGATAGGCGCTCGAGACCCCACAGCGCCAAGCCGTAGGCGAGGACGGCGGCGATCATGAGCGCGGAGACCACCGAGAGCGTCAGGCTGGCGGCGATCGCACCGACGGCGATGACGGCCATGGCGGCACGCAGTTCGGTGGCGGAGATCGCGCCGGTGACCAACGGGCGGTCCGGGTTGTGCACGCGGTCGTAGTCGAGGTCCTTCTGCTCGTCGACCATGCGCAGATACAGCAGGACGAACGCGACTACGGCAATGCGCAGAACTGTGGACCCGGTCGGATGCCAGGCCGAATCCGGTTGTGACACAAGGGCTGCGGTGCCCTCCAACGCGAGCACCCAGAGCACGCCGTACAGGACGTAGTGCGGTTTGTACATGACCGCGGTGAAGCGGCCGATACGGACCACGGAATCGAGGAAACCGGAGGACGACGTGCCGGCGACCTCGCTCATGCCTGCGCCTCGCCGACACTCGGCTTCGGTACGCGCTGCGACAAGACTCGCCCGCTCATGCTTGCGTCCACCGATCCCACATGGTCACCTCCGCGGCGGGCGTGCGCCGCAGGCCCGGCCCCCGAGTACCGGGCAGCAGATGCGCGACGGGCAACATAGCGACCTGGGTGACCTGCTCGAACGGAATCCCGAGCAGGTCGGCGATGTCGCGCTCATAGGCCAGATGTGCGGTGGTCATCGTCGAGCCGAGCCCACGTTCGTGCAGCGCGAGCATGAAGTTCCAGACCGCCGGGTAGATCGAGCCGTAGAAACTGGCCAGCAGCAGCGGCGACGCGTTCGCGGGCGGGCGCCCGAGCGAGCATACGATGACCAGCGCGGACACCTCGTGCATATGCGCTGCGAGATGCTGCCCGGAGGCCAGATCACCGAGCTGGTCCGGACGGGGTGTGCGCGCGGAAAGGTAAGCGGCGAAACCCTTTCGGTAGTACTCGGCGATCTGCTGTTTGGTCGCCGGATCCTCGACGACCAGAAATCGCCATGGCTGACGATTGGTGCCGCTCGGCGCGTGCACCGCGATATCCAGACAGTCCAGCAGGTCCTGGCGCGCGACCGGACGGGTCAGATCGAGGCGGCGGCGGAAGGCACGGGTGGTCGTCAGCAGGTCGGTGCCCGAGAACTCCTCGCCCATCAGACTCCTTCGGGGTCGGCCTCGGAAACCAGTGCGTCCTCGGTGAATTCGAGATCGATCTGGGCGGCAACGGCATCGGCCTGGAGGATCTCGCAGTGGATGACGGTATTGCCCGCCCCCTGGTCGGTGATCTCCGCGGTGCATTCCGCGGGCAAATCCAGCTCGACGAATCGGTCGAAAGTACTTGCCACACATTCGAGTTGGGGCAGATCACGCACGACCATCGACAATGCGGTCTGACGGCAGGCCTCGATGAGCAGGCTGCCGGGCACATGGTCGAGCTGGTGGTCGAACAGGAACGGATGGCCGAGATCGGGTACCAGCCGTGCCCGTGCGACCGCGCCATCGCGCACCGGCGAACCGATCACCACATTGCGCCAGTTCTCCCGGCCCACCGCGGCGGGTGCGGCGCGTTCGGTCAGTGCCGAGGCACCGCGAAACTCGCCGAGCCCCAGGCTGTCCCGGAATCCACTGCGCAGCCCCGACCACTGTCGCCCGGTCACCCAGGAGAAGGATCCGTCGACCGTCAGCATCGGCTCGCCGTCGGATTCGATCTCGAGCACCATATCGAGACCCTGCAGCACGCCACCGCGCTGATGGCGCTGCGGAACACGCACATGCATCACCAGATCGGCGGGCGCGGTGCGCACCTCCCAGGCGGCGGTGTCGGATCCGGTGCCGTTGAAAGTGCGCACTACGAATGCCATTTCGTTCGGCACTCCGTAGAACTTGTGCGTCAATGCGATCGCGGCCTGCCGGGCCGCCTCCATGACCACCAGCGGATCATGGCGCACCGCGAGCGATCCGGCGTGATCGCCGTAATACGCGTGCATTCTGGGTAATTGGGCTCCGGCGACGAAGGTGTGTTCGCCCACGGCGTCCAATGAGGTGACGAACACCTCCGAGACCGCGCATCGGTGTGCGAGTTCCCGGGAGATCGTGCGGATATGGCTCGCCGTCTGTACGGCGGCCGCGTCTGTGGTCACGTTCGACCCTCCAACCATTCTTCGGCGGACACCGGTCGCAACGTCTGCGACGCGGTGCCGGTCCGCATGGGAAGTACATAGGATCCGAGTACGATCGCCGACCACGGATCCAGTTCCCGGCCATCGGCCCAGGCCAGATACAGCAACTGCGCGCAGTCCGCATCCGAGGCCGGATCGAAGCCGGATGGGGCCGCCCTACCGGCCCGTGCCGAATCGTGTAGCACCCGGTCGAGCGCGTCCGCCCGATCGAAGCTGCGCGCGGGTGTGCGCGCATACAGTTCCTCGGCGATCGCCGCCGCGTCCGCCGCGCGGTCCGTGCCGGTGCAGGCTTGTGCGATCACCGCTGCCCGGCTCCATTCGTCCAGGTAGATGGCGAGTTCCCGCAGTACGTCGGCGGGATCGTCGGGCGAATGCACCAGGTTCAACAGGTAGTTGTGACGGCCGAGCAGATACCGCAGCTCACCGGGACGGCGCTTGCGCGGATCGGTGGCCCCCTTCGCCTCGGTCAGCCGCACCGGTACGGGCAGCTCGCCGTCGGGCGCGTGCACGACGAGTACGAGCACATCCGAGATGGCGACCAGCAGATCGGCCAGGCGGCGGCGTTCGGGCGAGGCGATATTCCACGCGAAGTACCACAGTGCGCGGGCCAGATGCCGGTCGACCGGGACGCGGAACGCGCTGACCACACGAAAACCGTTGTCGGCCAACCAGTTCAGTGTCGGCTCGACGGAACGCGCGACAATCGCGTCCGGCTTGAGCAGTAGCAGGGAATGCTCCCTGGCAAATTTGGCCGCATCCACGCCGAGTCGATCGAGCTGGTCCGCCGATTCCTGCACATAGGTGTCGGAGACGTAGGCGTCGACCTTCTGCGGCGACGGCGTCAGCGCGCTCAGCAATTCCCGCAACGACTCACTCATGGGCCGCTCCGTCGAAGTCGTTGCCGGCAAGGATGTCCGCTATCGAGGGCAGCGGCATGCCGAGATATCCCGATTCCAGGCAGTAGTCCAGCAGTACTCGCAGATACTCCTTGCCGCTCGCTGGAGACGGCTTGCCGAGCAGCACGTCGGCGCGGGCGGTGTCGAATACCAGCCGCCGCCGGAAATAGCTCGTGTAGAGCGAACCGATGCGGCGGTAGTACTCGCGCTCGATCGGCTCGAGATCATCCTCGGCGAAAGTCGCCTCCGGCACGAAGGTGGCGACCTCGAAGGACGGATATTCGGCGAGCACATCGGAGACCTCGCGCAGCGAGAGGGTGTCGCGACCGAGCGCGTGCAGCGTGCGATTCTGCGCGGAGTCGAAATCCAGGACGGCCGCGGCGATTACATCGGCGACATGGTCGACCGGCGCCAGCGAGAGCCTCGCGTCGTAGCGGCCGGGCAGCGAGCGCAGCTTGCCCTCGACCATGAGTTTCACGACGGTGTAGAGGTTCTTGTACTCCCGAATCGTGCCGGTATCGCTCGCTCCGGTCACGATGCCGGGGCGCACGATCGCCCACAGCAGGCCCTGCTCCCCCGCCGCCCGTACAAGCTTTTCGGCGCGAAACTTGCTGTCCTCGTAGCCATTACCGAAGGTTTGACCGGCGTCGAGTTCGTCCTCGGCGATAGTGCCGCCCCGCATGCCGCAGACGTAAGCGGTGCTGACGTGCACGAGCGGCACCTCCCACTCGCGGGCGAGCGCGATGGCATTCGCGGTGCCGACCACATTGAGTTCCTCGTAGTCGGCTGCCGATGCGTCGAATGCCGTTGTGGCCGCGCAGTGCACGATGATGCCGACCCGCTCGGCCAGATCCTCGGTGTCGCGCCCGGACAGGCCCAATCCGGGCAACCGCACGTCACCCGCGACGGCGGTGCCGGCCTCGATCAGGGTGCCGTCATTGCGCACGATGGTCGAATTGCTGTGCAGCACAGCGGCAACCGGTCGGCTCGCGGCCGCGAGCCTGGCGACGACCTCGGCGCCGACCAGTCCGGCCGCACCGGTCACCAGCACGGTATCGCCGGAGTTCACAGTGGCACCTCGCCAGCGGCCAAACTGCCCGAGACCAGGGCGATCACCGCATCGACCCGGCGTACACCCATCAGTTCCTCGGGCCGGTAGCGCGGCAGTTCGAACGCACGCTCGAGGACGACGGTGAATTCCATCAGACGCAGTGAATCGAAGCCGAGATCCTCCACGAGGCGGTGCTCGTCGGACAACTCGGCGGGCGGTTCCGGGGCCATGGCCAGGACGATCCGGCGCACCTTGTCGGCAGTCGTGGTACCAGCCACCGCGGGCCCACCCGTCACCCGGCCACCACCCCTCATCGAATCGCTGCGCGATGCTGCCCTCATAGCTCCCCTTCCCGCAGATGCGGTTGTTGGCCACCTGAGGCCAGCAGATCGCGGGCCTCGTCCAGGGGCAGGTCGGTATTGAGATACCCGGCGATGCGCAGCCAGTCGTAACCGATCGCCAGCGTGCGCCGCCACTGCTCACGTGAATCGAAGGAGGCCGGGAATCCCGTTGTCGTGTCCGCCCCCGCCGCGACCCATCGGACCAGTGTGACGAAATCGTCCAGCACCGCGAAACCCGCGAGAGTATCTCCGCCCGTTCCGATTATCTCCGAGAAACGGACCCGTCGTGCTGATTCCAGCTGCGTCAGCAGATCGTCACGACGTAGGGCGTGGTTCGGCAACAGCCGCCGCAGCGTCTGCGCGGGCGCGACGTCGGCGGGCAGCGAGTGAATCCCGAGTGCGGACAACAGGACACGGACCGCCATGGCGATGAGCCGGTGTGCCGCGATATCGGCGACCGCACCCTGGGAGTTCTTGACCGCACCGGCCAGGTCCTCCCTGGCGTTCTCCAGGACGACATTGGACCACACCAGATTCAGCGCGCATTCGGTGAATCTGGTTGCGGGCAGGGGTGACAACGTCGCGATCACATCGTCGCGGGTAGCACCGGTCAGGCCGAGGGCGGGCGCGGCCGCGTGGGGCACCGGGGTGTACGGCTTGACCGGCTTGCACATGGCCAGCGCGGGTTCGATGCGTTCACCGCCGCGCCACTGCAATCCGACCAGACCGAGTCCGAGGAACTCGAGCAGATCCTCGGCGATGTCATGTTCGGCGCGGCCGAGGACATCGCGCAATGAATGCCGGAACACCACCGAACGCCAGGCACGGGCCGCACTGTCCGACAGTGCGAAGACGTCACGATCGTCCCGGATCACGTGGATGTGCCCGCCGATCGTCCAGGTGGTGACTCCTGGTCGACGTGCGAACAGGATCTGGTGCGGATCATCGGCGATCTCGGGCACGTCGAGCCCGGCCGCCAACTCCCAAACCTGTTCCCACGCGATCTGTTCGGTCGGCTCGGTGAGGTCGTTGTAGCGGTCGATGAGCGCATCGGTTCCGATGCGGTCGAGTTGATGCGGCAACCACTTGGTTTCCAGGTAGCTTTCGCCCTTGCGGGCGGCCCAGCCCTTCATCGCCTGGAGCAGTCCGTCGCGTGCCCAGTCGGCGGCCTCGGCCTCGGCGTGCAGGGCCCGCAGCGCGACCGCGTATCGCAGCGCCTGCGTCGCGCGCCGAGTCCACCAGTCGGCCACGAGCGCGGTGAAGCTCGAATGCGGTAGCAGTGCACGCAATTCCGCGACGTTCGGTTCCCCGGGCCGGACCACGGTCGCGCGCAGGAATCGCTGACACCGGTTGAGCAGGTCCTCGTCGATCTTGTCCGAACCGCTCGCCGCCAGCTTCAGCTGATTGCGCAGCTGCGCCTCGGACCGCGTCCGCACCTCCACGCGCCGACCATCGATGAACAACACCGTCGGCAGTGTCGGCAACTCCTCGTCACCGGGGGCGACAACCAGGAAGTCGATATCGGATCCGGCATTGCCGAATCCCTCCGCCAGCGAACCTTCGAACAGCACGGTCGAATCAGGCGGTACCGCAACACTTTCCAATGCGCGATCGAGCAACTGCCGCACTCGTTCGGCCGGCAGCGCAGGCTCGGGCACGGCATCGTCGGTAGCCGGGCTGTCCGTTCGCGGTTCCGATTCGGTGGTGCCGTCTGCCGCGTGCACCACCGCACCCGCCAACGCGCCGTCCGCGAACAGCTGCCACATATGCCGACGCCGCGGTTTACCGCTCGAGGTGCGGCGGATGATGCCGCGCGGGCCGGTCACGATGTTCACCGTCTGCGCGGGCCCGAGTTCACCGCGAATGATCCTGCGCGCCTCGGTAATCCAGTCTCCCGGTGCCGATTCGGCGAACAGCGCGATGCCCTGGGCACCGGCCTCGGTGATCGCGACGGCGGCGAGTTTGCCCTTGGTGATTCCGGTTTCCTGGGCGACCCGGGATTCGATGTCCTCCATGAACACCGACCGGCCGCGGACCTTCAGGCTCGACCCCATCCGGCCGAGGACGAAAACCTCACCCTTGTGCAGGAATCCGGCATCGCCGGTGAACAGCACCCGCTCGACGATCCGCGTCGACGAACCGGCGGTCGGTTCGCCGGAGTAACCCAGCGCGACCGAATCCCCGACGACGATCATCTCGCCGAGGGTGCCGTCGGGCAGTTCCCGGCCGTCTTCGTCGACCACCCGCACGGTCGATTCGGGCGTCGAGTAGCCGAGTCCGGTAATCCACCCGGAGCCCTCGACACGGTGGGTGTCGTCGAGCAATTCTTCGGCCAGGATCGTAATGGGTTGGCCGAAGCGAAGATTCGGATTGTCGAGCCGCAGCGCGGTGATCGGCCGGTTGCGCGCGGAGGAGGTCACCATCAGCGTGGCCTCGGCCAGACCATAGGCGAGGGTGTACGCGCTGGTCGAAAAGCCTTGTCTGCCAGCCAGATCCGCGAAGGACTGGAGGTCGGCCACCTCGACAGGCTCGGAACCGACGGCCAGCGTCCGCCAGCCCGACAGATCCAGATCCGCGATCTCCTCCGGCGCGACGCGATGCGCCACATAACCGAGCGCGAACGACGGCGACGGCGTGTGCTGTGCGTGCGACATGGCGCGCAGCCAGCGCGCCGGATCGCGGACGAACTGGTCAGGGCGCATCAGATACAGCTCGCCCTGATTGGTAACGGTGGTGAGGAATGCGCCGACCAGGCCCATATCGTGATAGAGCGGCAGCCAGGAGACCATGGTTTCGCCGTGCCGCCAGTCGATCAGCGTCGAGATCATCGCGATGTTGTTGGCCAGGTTGTGCCAGCTGACCCGTACCCCGCGCGGCGTTCCGGTGGACCCGGAGGTGAATTGCAGTAGCGCGCATTCGTCGGGCTCGCCGAATTCGCGCTCCGCCGGCGCGGGGCCCAGATTCGCGGCATCGATCACCAGCGGCTCGTCCGTGCGGCCCGCCGCCTCCGCCGCTTTGCGCACCAACTGCTCGAACTCGGTCGAGGTCACCACCAATCGCGGGCAGGCCTGCTCCAGAATGGCCGCGATGTGGGCGATGATCTGGTCGAGGTCGCCGAACATCGGCGGCGCGACCGGGGTGAAGACCCCACCACAGGCCCACACCGCGTAAAACGCGGCGGCACAGGGGAATCCGGTCGGCATGATCACGCATGCGCCGTCGCCGCTGCCCATACCATGTTCGCGCATGCGCGTCGCGATCGACCAGCTCAGCTCCGCGAGATCGTGATAGCTGCGGTACTCCCAGCCGTCGGCCTCGTCGGCCAAGTGGATCCCGGCGTCACGGCCCGGATCTGCCAGCCAATTACGAACTGCGGCAACGTCTTTATCCGGCTTCATCCCGCAGCTCTCCTCCCGACAGCACGGTAACGGTACCGTTCGTGCCGTCGACCCGTATTCCCATACCAGAACGTATCTTCTTGGTCAGGTCCTTGACTTGGACCACCGTCGGAACTCCCAACTCCCGTGCCACGATCGCGACATGGGTGAGGGGACTGCCGCGCTCGATCACCAGCGCCGACGCCGAGGGCAGCGCGGCCACCCAACCCGGATCGGTGCGATATGCCACCAGGATGCCGCCCGCCACGTCGCGTGGCTCGTCGACGACCACCGCAGTACCCTCGACGATTCCGGACGCCGACGGCGTGCCGGGCAGAACGGTGCCGACAGTCGCGGCCGGGGTGTCGGTGACCGGTACCCAACCCTGGCGCGCGAGCTCCGCGCGCCCGAAGGTCGGCCCCGAGGTGACGAAGCGGGCCGGGGCGACCAGCGCGGCGTCCCTGGCGCGCTGGGCTTTCCGTGCGGCGACCAGATCGCGCAGGCCGCCGCTGGTGGCTGCTTGCGGGTCGCTCGAAACTGCGCCGCTAGCGACTGCTTGCAGGTCGCTCGAAACTGCGCCGCTAGCGACTGCTTGCAGGTCGCTCGAAACTGCGCCGCTAGCGACTGCTTGCAGGTCGCTCGAAACTGCACTGCTCTCGTAGCAGCCGCGCAACTCCTGGACGGTCAACGCGAAGACATCGTCGAATTCGTCGATGACGCCGCGCGCGACCAGATCTCGGCCCATTACCCGGATCATCCGCTTCACCATGCCGAAGGCCCGGGTGCGGCAGAAGCGAAGCCGCTCCCGATGCGCGGCGCACCGATTCACCTTGCCGCGCAGGCGTTCATAGATCCGCCGCCGGAAGCCGCGCAGATTGGCGTCGAGGTACTCGTCGGCCTCCGCACCGCGGCTGTGCTGTGCCGCCTCCCCGACGCGGCCGATCGCGCTGCGCAGCATGACGAAAAGGCTCGCGGGCTCCTCGCGCAGATCCGGGGTTTCCAGCTTCAGCTCGTCCAGGCTGCGGTAGCCGTAGCGATCGATGTAATCCTCGATCCGGTCGCGGAATTCGGTGCGGTCACGCACGGCGTCGTAAATCTGTTCCGGCGCTGTCGAATTGATCAACGACACCAGTTCAGGATCTTTGCGAACGAACTGCGCGAGCTCGGTCATGGCGCGGGCCGGTTCGGCGGATTCGACATCCGCGCCGGGGCCGACGACGGCGTACAGGAACCACTCCGGCGCCTTCGGCAGCAGCAGCTTGGTCAGCAGATACATCAGACCGGTGCAGGTCAACAGGATTGCGTCCAGGACCATCAGCGGACCCCAGCGCTCGACCAGGTCCCGGTCGACCTTGCGATAAGCCGCGTAGGCCTGTTCGCCGGTCAGCGTCGAGTAGTCGAGCGCATCGTATTCGTCGTAGACGCGGTAGAAGTCGGTCATGAAGCGCTCGACCATATCGTCGATACCGAACAGCCGCCGCACATAGGTCACCGTGGTGATCGTCCGCGACCGCAGCCGGGCCAGTGGCGTGCGGAAGGTGTACGGGCGCAAGGTCTTCGCGATCTCGTCGGGCAGCGGTTCGTCAACGCCGAGCGCGGCCTCCAGCACCTTCCGGTTCAGCGGATACCCGGGTGCGATGCCCACCATCCGGTACCAGTGCAGCAGGTTGTAGTAGACCCGCCCGTGAAAGTAGCCGAGTAGCACCGGAGTCCAGCGATCGGTCTGGCGCAGTTGCGCGTCGGGCACCCGCAACGATTTCGCGTAACCGTGGTACACGCGGCCGTAGATGTCGGCGGCGGTCGTGTAGGTCAGCGGGGAGGTGATGCCGCTGAAACTCTCGATGATGTTGGAGTTGTCCCAGATTCGCTCATCGCCGTCGGCGAGCACCTCACCGGCGCCGCGCAGTACCGCACCGCGCACCGGGCCGTCGGTGACCGCCGTGGTGATCGGCCGCGACTGGAGAAACCAGAGGCCGTCGGCATCGATGGCCCACTCGATGTCCTGTGGCGCACCGAAATCGGCCTCCAGCTTGCGTCCCCACTCCACCAATTCGGCCAGTTCGGCATCGGCGAGCACCGCGCTCTCGCGGCGCTGCGGCTCGACCTCGAGCACCGTGCAGCCCTGCTCCTCTGCGGGTGCGTAGCTCCGATCCTTGTCCCCCACAGTCGTTTCCAGCACCGTGCCCGAGGATTTGTCGACCACGACCGAATCGGCGTCCACCGCACCCGACACCAACCCCTCGCCGAGCCCGTACACCGCACTGACGACCAATTCGTCTGCGGCGCCGCTGATCGGGTTCGCGGTGAACATCACTCCGCTGGACCGCGCATCGATAAGATGTTGCAGCACAACGGCTATGGCGTCGGCGCGCGGCTGTCCGTGCGCGAAGGCATAGCGGATGGACCGTTCCGAGAATGCCGAGGCCCAGCAGTCACGCACGCGCGCCGCGACCGCTTCGACACCGTTGACATTGAGGAACGAATCGAACTGGCCCGCATAGGACTGGCCGGGACCGTCCTCGACGACCGCCGACGATCGAACCGCGATCGCGCCCGCTCCCAGACGGCCGTAGGCATCGGCGATCAGTTCGAGGACCGGCTGCGGCAGTGGCGCATCGACGATCGCGGCGCTTAGTTCCGCACCGGCGGCCACCGCCGAATCCAGATCGTCCGATGATGTGACATTCAACACAATAGTCGCCAAATCGGCGTCTGTATCGGTCTCGATAAGGAACCGCTTGAAGACGTCGGTGCCGAGCACCGCCCAGTCGGGGACCCGGAAGCCGCCATTGTGCAAGGTGTACAACCCACCCGCTTTACCGCCGCCTAGCGCGGCAAATGTCGCCGAGTCGGTCCACGGTCCGAGTACCTGCAAGACTTTTCTCCCATCACCCCCGTTCACCGCACCGGAGCAGGCGCTCCGGCGCAACAAGGCAGCGCAAACCGAAGGGGCTGTCTGGATATATCCGAGATTTGCTTTCGACGTTAGCCCGCAAACCTTGGGTACTGCTTGGTAAAGACTTGGTTCGAACGCCCAGAGGCACCAGTAAGCTGACCGTTTCGAGCGACCTGCAAGCAGTCGCTAGCGGTGCGATGACATTCTGGGCTGTAAGGAGTGATTCGGCGTGGGTTGGACCTTCACCCCGGACGAGTTCGCCCATGTCTGGCGCGAGACCGAATTGGACCGTCACCCGTATCCGCTGCGCATTCTCGAGTCGCCGCGAACCGAGACCGAGGCCGACAAATTGCGCGCACAGCTGGAGGAGCGACTACCGCCGCGCAGCGATCCGGATCTATCGGCGTGCCTGCGGATCATGGCCGCACCGCAGACCAGAATCGTGGCGATCGGCGGCGGGCACGGTCCCGGCACCGAGATCCGGCTGCTGGCCTGCGCGATCTACGACCGCGCCGTCCTCGCCATCCAGGAACCCGGCACCGGACCGGATTTCGGTGGGCGCGTACGACTTTCGATCGGGCTCAGCGCCAAGCTCGGCGCGCGGATCGCCGCATTGCTGCCCGCGGTCCCAGCCGGACACGAACCGGCGCGGGCGGCATCCGCCGATGCGATCCGCGACGACGAGACGGTGGTCGTAGCGCAGCGAGTGGTGCCCTCGATCCGGCGGCTGCTACTCAAGCCGCATACCGCCGAGGGACACATCCGGATCGAGGGGCGGCTGGACCACCCGTCGCCGCAGCCGCCGATCCACTACACCTGGATCGACGTCAAGGGCGACGGGCGCTATCTGATCAAGGCGGGCGACACCGTGCACATCGTTCCCGCCTCGGCCGACCAACTCGCTACGCAGCTGCAGAAACGTATTCCCGCGCAGGCCCGATAAGTCGCCACCAGCCGGAACTATTTCATCCGGAGGCATGGCTAGCGGTTAGTCTGAGGCGGACCGACCGATCCCCGGGGGTGTGGTTCATGACGATCGAGAGCAGCCGAGCCGATATTGCCCGCTTCAAACAGGAGGCACAGGCGGGCACCGTCAAGTTCGATCCGGACGCGGCGCGGCGTTGCGCCGAAATGTACGACAACCAAGCCGACCGACTCATCTATCTACGCCAACGGCTCGAATCGGCGGGCGAGTTGGACGGCTTCGGCGGATTCATCTCCGCACAGCAATTAGAGGCCGGATTCGCGCACAAGGCCCGCGACGCCGCCACCCTGCTAGACCACTACATCGAAGCCGCCTACCGCATGAAAGAGGCGTTCCTGATCAGCGGCGGGCTGTTCGAGGAGGCCGATGCCGCGAACGCCGCGGCGCTGCGTGCGATCGAAACGCGGGTGCCGCGATGAGCGGTAATGATCCCGATTACATCAGCTCGATGGAGCATTTCGAGTCGATGAAGCATGAGGAGATCTACGCCAAGACCCAGCAGATCGATGCTGCGCAGATCCTCAACGCATCGGTCACGTGGCTGGAAGTCGCAGGGACGCTGGCCAGTTCGTTTCCGCTGACCAGAGCGGGTTCCGATCGCGTAATGAATTCGATGGCCTGGGAGGGCGCCGCCGCCGAAGCCGCCTATGCGAGTGCCCGCAGCTACGCCGACTCCATCGACGAACTCGCCGCGATCATGGGACAGGTCGGCACCCGCCTCGGCGCGGTGGCCGCGGCCGCCGAAGCCGTGAAGATCGCCGTTGTGCCACCGGGCAATTCGGGCCCGATCGGCACCATAGCCCGGCTGCTCGAAGCCGCCCATGTGATCAATGCGCAAATGGCGGAAGAGGCACTGCGCCAAGAAGCCGTCCTCGCCATGAACATGATCTACAAACCCGCCTACCAAATGGCAGGCACCGCCGTCCCCGCCCTCCCCACACCCCCCGCCTTACCCGGCACACCAGGCGCGACACCCTCGGCACCCACCAAGCCCGGCGCACAGGCCCCCCAAACCTCACCCTCCACCCCGGAATCCCAAGCACCACAACCGACGCCCACACCGTCTACCCCGGAGTCCGAAGCACCACAACCAACCCCGGACTCAACAACACCGGCACCCGGCACCCCGAATTCCCAGCCACCACAACCCGCCCCGGCACCCGGCCCACCGGAACCGGCGCCAACCCCCTCCACACCGGAATCCCAAGCACCACAACCAACTCCGGAACCGACCACACCAGCACCCACAACTCCGCCCCCCGGAACCCCGGAGTCCCAGGCACCGCAACCCACCCCGGAGTCCCAGCCGACCCCGGCCCCGTCGCCTCAGCCTGCTCCAGATCCACAGCCCTCGCCTGCACCTGCCACACCGGAATCTCCGGCGCCGCAACCAACGGCTCCCCCGGCACCGGAATCCCAGGCGCCACAGCCCACTCCGGCCCCGCAGCCGGCTCCTGCCCCGACGCCGGACCCATCAACCCAACAAGCGCCCCCTCCGGCCCCACCCCAACAGGCCCCGCCCCCAACGCAGGAGACCCAACCTCCCGCCCCCGCGCCGGCACCCCCTACCCAACAGGCGCCCCCACCCCCGGCCCCCGTCCCGTCGCAACCGACCCCTGCCCTGCCCGACCCCGGTGGCCAGCCCGGTATCACCGGCCCCATCCCCGACCAAACCGGGCCCTCCCAACCCCCACCGACCACCAACCAACCCGGCGTCATCCCAACCCCTGAAGGAGCCCGCTGACCCAGTCGCACTCTTTACCGAAATCCGTACCCTCGTCTCCCGCAACAGGTAAAGAGTGCGAATCGAGCGAGAGTTAGCGCCTCGCCCAACCCCGGCAGCGACTCACCCGGCCGGAAGGCCCCACGATAGCGGCGAATCCAGCGCGACCTGGCGCATCGCCGAACCCGACAGCACTCAGCCTGGCCTGCAATGTCCCGGCAAAGCCGCATCCGACCAGAGCTCAACCCCCTGTCGGGATCCACGCTCCTGGTGGGCCGCTACGTCGGGCGAGCATCCCAGCGAGGGCCGAACTGTCGGCCCAATGCCTGGACCAAACCATGAATCAGCCAAGTCCTGGCTCGGATTCCGAGATTCATTGCCGCGCAGCGCTTTAAGCTGGCACGACGAAGCGCGTCACTGCCGACCCGGGCCTTTTCTTCCACAGCCTGGGCAGGCGCACAACCCAGACCGCGTCAGACTTTGACCAGGTCGTCGGCGTGGATTACCGGGCGTTGCATGGTGTCCGGGAGTTCGGTGGTGGAGCGGCCGAGCATGCCGGATAGTTCGGTGCTGTCGTATTCGACTACGCCGCGGGCGACTATTCGGTTGTCGGGGGCGATGAGGTCGACGACGTCGCCACCGTGGAAGCGGCCGCGGACTCCGGTGATGCCTGCGGCGAGCAGGGAGCGGCGGCGGTCGGCGACGGCTTGTACGGCGCCCTCATCGATGAGGATGGCGCCGCGGCTGTCGGCGGCGTGGCGGACCCAGAATTTGCGGGCGGAGAGGCGGACCGGGCGGGCGGCGAAGGCGGTGCCGACGGTGCCCGCGCTGAGCGCGATATCGGCCTCGGTGGCGGCGGCCAGCAGGACGGGGACGCCCGCGTCAGCGGCCAGCCGGGCCGCGGAGAGTTTGGAGGCCATGCCACCGGTGCCGAGCGCGCCGCCGCTGCCCGCGATGACGCCGTCGAGGTCGGCGCTGCTGCGGACCTCGGGGATGAAGTTGGCGGCACCCTTGCGCGGGTCGCCGTCGTAGAGACCCTCGACATCGGAGAGCAGCACCAGCGCGTCCGCGCCGACCAGATGGGCGACCAGTGCGGCGAGGCGGTCGTTATCGCCGAAGCGGATCTCTTCCGTTGCGACAGTATCGTTTTCGTTCACCACAGCGACCGCGCCGAGCGAGCGCAACCGATCCAGGGTGCGCTGCGCGTTGCGGTGATGCTCGCGCCGGGAGAAGTCGTCGGCGCTCAACAGCACCTGCCCGACCGTCCGCCCGAACCGCGCGAACGAGGTCCCCCACGCATGCGCCAATGCCAACTGACCGACGCTGGCGGCGGCTTGCTTGGTGGCCAGATCCCTTGGGCGACTTGTCAATCCGAGCGGCGCGATACCCGCACCGATAGCACCGGAGGACACGACGACCACATCGGATCCGGCCCGCATCCGCGCCTCCACCGCATCGGCGAGCCGATCCAGTCGCGCCATATCGAGACCGCCCTTAAGACTGGTCAGCGCCGAAGACCCGATCTTCACCACCACGCTGCGCGCCGAAGCAATCGCCGTCCTGGCCTCACTCAGCCCGGACTGCGACATCACCTCGGCCATCCCCGAACTCACCTGCATCGCAACCGAACTCCCTGTACCGCAACAGAACTCGTCGTACCCGCCAGTCCGGCCGAGCCCGCCGAGTGCAACACTGCACCCTGAACGCCCTGGCCGCCACCGAATTCCGACGCGCGCCGGACGGGCGAACCGAACCGCGGCGCTCGCCGTATCGCCGTGCCAGAACCCGGCGCACACCACAAGCCCACGGCGTTCACGCTATTCCTCGTCGTCCTTGACCAGACCACGGCGTACTCGGGACGCGTGTTTGCGTTCGGCGGCGCTGATCCGGTCGTTCTGCTCCAGGCGGATGTCGGTGCCGCGGCCGGTCGGCACCATATCCACACCCGCGGAGATCTGCGGCTCCCATTCGAACGTGACATCGCCGATGGTGACCGGCGCACCGGGCTCGGCGCCCTGCTTCACCAGTTCGTCTTCGACCCCGAGGCGGGCCAGGCGGTCGGCGAGGTAGCCGACGGCTTCGTCGTTGTCGAACTGGGTCTGGCGCACCCAGCGCTCCGGCTGCGGCCCGCGCACGATGAAGCCGCCCGGCTCCTCGGGATCGGCGATCACGCTGAAGCCGGATTCGTTCACCGCGATCGGGCGGATCACCGGACGCTTCGGCGCGGCCTTCGGATGCGCGGTCCGATACTGCTCGACCATCTCGGCGAGCGCAAAGGTCAAAGGACGCAGGCCCGCCCGGCTCACCGCCGAGATCTCGAAGACCGGCCAGCCACGTGCGGCGAATTCAGGCGTGACCATCTCCGCCAACTCGGCGGCGTCGGGCACATCGACCTTGTTCAGGATCACCACACGCGGCCGATCGGCCAGATCACCGAGCCCGGTATCGGCATCCAGAGCCGGTTGGTAGGCCGCGAGTTCAGCCTCGAGCGCATCGACATCGGAGACCGGATCGCGTCCCGGCTCGAGGGTCGCACAGTCGACGACGTGCGCGAGCACCGCGCAGCGCTCCAGATGCCGCAGGAAATCCAGCCCGAGCCCACGCCCCTCGCTCGCACCCGGGATCAGACCGGGCACATCGGCGATGGTGAAGGTGGTGTCACCACTGGAGACCACACCGAGATTGGGCACCAGCGTGGTGAACGGGTAGTCCGCGATTTTCGGCTTGGCGGCCGAGAGCACCGACACCAGCGAGGACTTACCCGCCGACGGGAACCCGACGAGCCCCACATCAGCGACGGACTTCAGCTCGAGGACGAGATCGCCCTCATCGCCGTCCTCGCCGAGCAGCGCGAAACCGGGCGCCTTGCGCGCCTTGGAGGCCAGCGCGGCATTACCGAGTCCGCCGCGTCCGCCACGGGCCACGATGAACTTATTGCCCGAACCGACCAGATCGACGACCACCTTGCCGTCGTCGTCCAGCACCACGGTGCCGTCGGGCACCTTCAGCACCAGATCGGTGCCCTGCTTACCGTCGCGGTTGCTGCCCTCACCCGGCTTGCCGTTGCTCGCCTTGGCATGCGGATGGAAGTGGAAGTCCAGCAGGGTGTGCACATTCGGGTCGACCTCGAGGATCACATCCCCGCCGCGTCCGCCATTGCCGCCGTCCGGCCCCCCGAGCGGCATGAACTTCTCGCGGCGCACAGAGGCGCAGCCGTGACCACCCTTGCCCGCACGCACGTGCAATACGACACGGTCGATGAATTTGGACATGTCCGAATCATCCTCCTCGGTGGTAGCCGTAGCGACTGCTTGCAGGTCGCTCGAAAAGACCTGCTCTGTGGGAACGCGATCTTTCGAGAACGCGAAAAGCGGGCCAGGGATTGCACCCTGACCCGCTCAGCTTTTCCGGAATGCCAGAGGCGGTCAGGCCTCAGCCGGCTCCGGAACAACGATGTTGACGGTCTTGCGGCCACGCTTGGTGCCGAACTCGACCTTGCCCGCCGCCAGGGCGAACAGAGTGTCGTCGCCGCCACGGCCGACGAGCACACCGGGGTGGAAGTGCGTGCCACGCTGGCGAACCAGGATCTCGCCCGCCGAAACGGTCTGGCCACCGAAACGCTTGACGCCGAGTCGCTGGGCGTTCGAGTCGCGACCGTTGCGGGAGCTGGATGCACCCTTCTTATGTGCCATTTCTGAACTCCTGTGAAGTAATTCGAGAAAGCGCGGAGGCTTACTTGATGCCGGTGACCTTGAGGACCGTCAGCGGCTGACGGTGACCCTGACGCTTGTGGTAGCCGGTCTTGTTCTTGAACTTGTGGATGCGGATCTTCGGGCCCTTGGTGTGCTCGACGACCTCCGCGGCCACGGAAACCTTGGCCAGCTTGTCCGCATCGGTGGTCAGCTCGGCGCCGTTCACCACGAGAACCGGGGCCAGCGCCACGGACGAACCCGGCGCACCCTCGATCTTCTCGACCTTCACCAGGTCACCGACCGCGACCTTGTACTGCTTTCCGCCGGTCT
Source organism: Nocardia sp. NPDC102475 (assembly GCF_055584605.1). Classification (NCBI taxonomy): domain Bacteria; kingdom Bacillati; phylum Actinomycetota; class Actinomycetes; order Mycobacteriales; family Nocardiaceae; genus Nocardia; species Nocardia sp. NPDC102475. The sequence continues at coordinate 419,589 of NZ_JBVJLS010000002.1, forward strand.
TGACGATCGCGTACGTTGCCATCGGTCGGCTGCCCTTCTTCCTGTAATGCGCGCGGCTAGTGCTCGCGCGGCTGCGTGCTCCCGCCCGGATGACTCCGGCTGGAAACCACAGCACTCTGGTCTGGTAGTCACCGCCGCCTCAGCAACCTGATGGCTCTCGGCTTCGAGCCGAGTCACAAACACAGCGCAAATAAGCGCTGTCGCCGGGCAGCGACTGTCCAAGATTACAGGACGGGTACCACCCCGACCAAACCGGTGCCCGCGAAAGGCAGGACCCCCGTCGCGGAATGCGGCGGGGGTCCCAGGTTTTCGATCCGATCGTGGCAATCAGTTCGCGTCGTCCACCGGCGGTCCGGCGGGACGACCGACGGCCCGGCGCCGCGGCTTGCGCGACGGCACCACAACCGGCGCATCCGCCGTGTAGTCCACGACGGGCCCTACCGCCCCCTGATCCGCCGTCGGCAGCACGAAGACGGCCCCGGCGCTGTCGGCGGCTGGCGCGGCGGCCGAACGCGCGACGCGACGTCTGCGGCCGGTCGAACGGGGTGCCGCGGATTCGGGCACACCGTTGGAGGACGCCGCGACCGGCTCTACCGCGGGCTCAGCGGGTTCATCCGCCGCGGGCGTCGAAGCTGCGGCAGCGACCGGCGCGACAGCCTCCTCGGCCACCACGTCCGCCTCCGCGGTTACGGCTTCCGCGACTTCCTCGGCTACCGCCTCCGCAGCTTCCTCGGCGAGCGCCGCGACCGACTCGGAGACAACGAGTTCCTCGACCGGAGCCTCGTCGCTCGCGGCGACTACATCCGCAACGGCTTGCGCCACCGCGACGTCCTCGAGTTCCGCGACATCCTCCGCGTGCACTTCCTCCGGCTGATGCGCCGCCATCGCCAACGCCACCGGATGTGCCCGCTTGACCGCGATCTCCGCCTCGTCTTCGACAGCATGCGCGGTGCCATTGGCTGCCGCGGCGGGCGCACTCACCACCGCACCCTTGTCCCGGCCACGCCGCCGCCGCGATCCGGTCTCCCGGCCACCGCGCGTGCTGTCCTCGGCACCGGTGAGCTCCACCGGATAGGTGTGCACGACGATGCCCCGACCATGGCAGTGCTCGCAGTTCGTCGAGAACGCCTCGACCAGACCGGTGCCGAGCTTCTTGCGGGTCATCTGCACCAGGCCGAGCGAGGTCACCTCGGAGACCTGATGGCGGGTGCGGTCGCGGCCCAATGCCTCGGTCAGCCTGCGCAGCACCAGATCCCGGTTCGACTCCAGCACCATATCGATGAAGTCGACGACGATCATGCCGCCGATATCGCGCAGCCGCATCTGGCGCACGATCTCCTCGGCCGCCTCCAGGTTGTTCCTGGTGACCGTCTCTTCCAGATTGCTGCCACCCGCACCGGTGAACTTGCCGGTATTGACGTCGATGACGGTCATCGCCTCGGTCCGGTCGATCACCAGGGTGCCGCCGGAGGGCAGCCATACCTTGCGATCGAGCGCCTTGGCGAGCTGTTCATCGATCCGATAGGTCTCGAAGACGTCGACACCGTTGTTCTCGTGCCGGGAGACCCGGGCGAGCATGTCCGGCGCGACCGTGCGGATGTAGTTCTCGACGGTGCTCCAGGACCGCTCACCCTCGATAACCAGCTTGGAGAAGTCCTCGTTGAACAGGTCGCGGATGACCTTGACCAACAGGTCCGGCTCTTCGTACAGCGTCTTGGGCGCGCCGTTGTCCTTGGCCTCGGCGGCCTTCTCGATGGTGCGCCAGGTCGCCTGCAGCCGGTCGACGTCGCGGGCCAGTTCGGCCTCGCTGACGCCTTCCGACGCGGTGCGGATGATCACTCCGGCGTCGGCGGGCACGATATCGCGCAGGATCTCCTTGAGCCGCTTGCGCTCGGTATCGGGCAGCTTGCGGCTGATACCGGTGGACGAACCGCCGGGCACGTACACCAGGAAGCGTCCGGCCAGGCTGATCTGGGTGGTCAGCCGAGCGCCCTTATGCCCGACGGGATCCTTGGAGACCTGGACCAGCACCTGATCGCCGGGCTTGAGCGCCTGCTCGATCTTGCGCTCCTTACCGCCGAGACCGGCGGCCTCCCAGTTCACCTCACCGGCGTAGAGCACACCGTTGCGGCCGCGGCCGATGTCGACGAATGCCGCCTCCATCGAGGGCAGCACATTCTGCACCTTGCCGAGGTAGACATTGCCGACCATCGATGCCGAGCCGGTATTGGTGACGAAGTGCTCTACGAGGATGTTGTCCTCGAGCACCGCGACCTGGGTCGCGGTGGGGTGCTCCGGGAAGGTCTTCTCGCGCACGACCATGACCCGGTCCACCGCCTCGCGGCGGGCCAGGAACTCCGATTCGGTCAGGATCGGCGGGCGACGGCGACCGGCCTCGCGACCATCACGCCGACGCTGCCGCTTGGCTTCGAGCCGGGTGGAACCGGTGATGCCCTGCACCTCGTCGACGGTGGCGCGGCTGCGGCTCTTATTGCGCGGCTCACGCTCGTGCACGACGGTATTCGGCGGATCGTCATCGGAGACGCCCTCGCTATCGGCGCCATCCCCTGCCACCTTGCGGCGACGACGGCGACGGCGACGGCGGCTCGAACCCTCCGGCACACCGGATTCGTCGTCCTCGGTCTCGGTGTCGTCGCCGGGCTCGGCTTCGGCCTCGCTCTTGACCGCGGCCTGCTCGTCCTCGGCACCCTCGTCCGTGGCTTCGTCGTCGCCCTCGGATTCGGCGTCGGCGTGCTGCTCACCCCGGCCACGACCCCGGCCACGACGGCCCCGCCGACGACGACGCGGCTGGTCCGCCTCGCCCTGCTGTTCGGTCGACTCGTCCTCGGTGGTTTCGGGCTCTTCCTCGACGGTCTCGACCGTGGATTCCTCGGCACGACGGCTGTCGCGCTCGGCCCGACGCTGCCGACGCGGCTCCTCGACGGTTTCGACCGCGGGCTCCTCGGCACGACGGCTGTCGCGCTCGGCCCGACGCTGCCGACGCGGCTCCTCGACGGTTTCGACGGCGGGCTCCTCGGCACGACGACTGTCGCGCTCGGCCCGACGCTGCCGACGCGCCTCCTCGGCGGCCGCGGCGTCCGGCGGTAGGAACAGCGGCGCGGCGACCGAGGCTGCGGCCTCGAAGACGGCCGGTGTCGCTACATGCGGCTCTTGCGGAACCGAATGGGTGAACAACTGCACCGACGGCTGATGCGCCGCAGGCTGCTCCCCCGATGGCAGCGATTCGGACTGGTCGATCGCCTGATCCGGTGCGGAAAAAATGGGCCCCGACTCGCGCTTGGCCGCAACCGGCTCCGGCGCAACCGGCTCGGGCTCGGCCGCAACCGGCTCTTGCGCGGCGGTCTCGGGCGCCTCGGGTTCGACGACCTCCGATTCCACCGTGCCGAACGCATCGCGGACAGATTCCGCTACCGCTCGATCGACATTCGATTGCGCACTACGTGCGTCGGCACCCAACTCGGCGAGCTTGGCCAGAATACGTTTGCTGGTTACCCCCAGCCGCTTGGCAAGCGCGTGAACTCGGATTCGCTCCGGCAATTGTTCGGCATCCTGTGATGTTGTTGTCAGCGGCTCTTGATCGGCCACGAAGTCTCCTCGGGTCCCCGGGCGCGTCCCTCCTGGCAGGAGTGACGCGGCCGACGCGGGGGCACTGTCCGTTCACCTCACGCGGTTGGCGCGAGGTCAAGTGGTCTCGCCCCGCGTGTCCGGTTAACACCCATGGTTTTCGTCGGTCGGGCTAACTGGTCACGCGGCGCCTGGCTGTTGGCTGAACTCCACGGCGCGAGCGCTCATCCAGCGTGCCGACGCGAACCTCCGGCCCCAGCAACGGGCCAGTTGTTCGTAGCAGCGATGATCGGCATCGAACCGCAGTGTCATCCGGTTACCGTCCGGCACCGATCGTCCGCGTACCTGCGCGAACAGTCGGTACCGTCAGTAACCACTGCCAGTATCCCACATAGTGCGGCGACGTCTCTCCATCGCCGCACGACTTAGCCTCGCTGGCGCTCGGCTACGTCCTGCGGCGACACCGGCTGTGCTGCCTGTTCGCGCAGCTCACGCCTCGAGGCCCTAGATCAGGCCGGGAACTCGGGAAACCAGAGCGCGATTTCCCGCTTGGCCGATTCCGGCGAATCGGAGCCGTGCACCAGGTTCTCCTGGGTCTCCAGCGCGAGGTCGCCGCGAATGCTGCCGGGGACGGCCTTCTCGACCGGATCGGTGCCGCCGGCGATCTGACGGAACGCCGCAATGGCGCGCGGACCCTCCAGGATGGCCGCGACGACCGGCCCGGAGGTGATGAACTCGATCAAGGAACCGAAGAACGGCTTCTCGGCATGTTCGGCGTAGTGGCCACGCGCCAACTCGTCGGATACCTGCTTCAGCTCCAGGGCAGCGATCTTCAGCCCCTTGCGCTCGATCCGGGCCAGCACCTCACCGACGAGGCCACGGGCCACACCGTCGGGCTTGATGAGTACCAACGTCTGCTCAGTCACGGCGCACAGCCTAGTAGGCGATACCCCCGGTTACCGAACCGGCGGCTACGAAGAGCCCTGGATGCTGACCCTTTCGAGCGACCTGCAAGCAGTCGCTAGCGCTGACTTGGCAGCAGGCCGAGTTCCATCCGGCGCTTGACGTCGGCGCGCAACACCAGGATGAAGCCCCAGACGACGGCGAAGAAGACCCCCATGACGCCGATGGAGACGTGCACGAAGACGCCGAGGATCAGCAGGACCTGCAGGCCCAGATTGAACGGGATGGCCCATGGGCGGCGTTGCAGTCCGGCGCCGAGGATCATCACCAGCGCGAGGACGACCAGGTAGCTGCCGGAGAACCAGCCGATACCGCCGCCGACGGATCCGACCACCGGCAACGCGAGCAGCACCGTGATCGCCTCGAGGATCAGCGTGCCCGCCATGACGCCGCGCAGACCCTTCCACGGGTCTGTGGCGGGCGGGGGGACCTGCGGCTCGCCGTCGGCCCGCTCGGGCTCGGCGGCGTCGCCGGTCGACTCGGTCACACTGTCTCCTTCTCGGCATTCGCGGGCCGCACGTGCTTAAGCATGCTGCCGTATCCGAACCGCACAACTCATGCTGTGTTCATTGCGGCATTCGCGGGGCCATCCGTGGTTACGCACGCTGCCTCCTCCGGGCCTGACGCTCATGCCGGGTCCTTCCCGAACAGGGCGCGCGCCGCACCGGCAGTGACCACGGATCCGGTTACCACGACGCCCGCACCGGAAACCATCTCGCCCGCATCGCCGACCTCTTCGGCGATGGCAATGGCCGTTTCCAGGGCATCGGGCAGGGTCTCGGCGGTGACCACTCGTTCGTCACCGAAGCGCTGCACCGCAAGGTCGGCGAGGCGTTCGACATCCATGGCGCGCGGCGAACCATTGTTGGTGACGACGATCTCGTCGAATACCGGCTCCAGCGCGTCCAGCATGCCCGCCACGTCCTTGTCGCCGAGCACCGCGACGACGCCGACCAGCTTGCGGAAGTCGAACTCGGAGGTCAGCGTCGCGGCCAGCGCCCGCGCGCCCGCCGGATTGTGCGCGGCGTCGATGAAGATGGTCGGGGCATTGCGCATGCGCTCCAGCCGGCCGGGGCTGGTGACACTCGCGAAGCCCGCACGCACGGCCTCGATATCGAGCTGCCGATCCGCACCGGCACCGAAGAACGCCTCGACCGCGGCCAGCGCGAGCACCGCATTGCGGGCCTGGTGCTCACCGTGCAGCGGCAGGAAGATCTCGTCGTAAATCCCGCCGAGGCCCTGCAATTCGAGCTGCTGGCCGCCGACCGCGATCTGGCGGGCCAGCACCCGGAACTCCGAACCCTCGCGCGCCACCGCGGCATCGACCTCGACGGCCCGGCGCAGCAGCACATCCATGGCCTCGGGTTCCTGTTCGGCGATGACGGCGACGGTATCGCGCGGCACCAGGCTCTCCGGGGCGCGTTTGATGATCCCCGCCTTCTCCCCCGCGATGGACGCGAGATCGTCGCCGAGGAAGTCGGTGTGGTCCAGCCCGATCGGGGTGATCACCGCGACCTGTCCATCGATGACATTGGTCGCGTCCCAACGGCCGCCCATGCCGGTCTCGACGACGGCGACATCCACCGGCGCCTCCGCGAAGGCGGCATAGGCCATACCGGTGAGCACCTCGAACTTGCTCATGGCCGGACCGTCGGCGGCGGCGGACTGCTTATCGATCATTTCGATATAGGGCAGCAGTCCGCGGTAGGTCTCCACGTACTCGGCCGGGGTGATCGGCGCGTTGTCGATGCTGATCCGCTCGGTGGCCAGCTGCAGATGCGGACTGGTGATCCGGCCGGTGCGCCGGTGCAGCGCGGTCAGCAGCGCATCGATCATCCGGGTCACCGAGGTCTTGCCATTGGTGCCCGCGATATGGATGGCCGGATAGTTCTGCTGGGGTGAGCCGAGCAGATCCATCAGCGTCGCGATGCGGGCGAGCGAGGGCTCGATCTTGGTCTCCGGCCAGCGCCGATCCAACTCCGCCTCGACCAACGCCATTTCGGCCAGATCCACCGGGGACGGTCCCGAGCCGAGCCGCCGCTTCGGGTGCTCGTCGTCGGCGTACTGGGGTTCCGGTTCGGCGTTCATTTGCCGCTCAATTCCGCGAGCCGGGCGCCGATCCGCGTGACCTCGCCCTCGGCGACATCGCGACGTCCCTTGATCTTGTCGACCACCTGATCCGGCGCCTTGGCCAGGAACGCCTCGTTACCGAGTTTGGCTGTGGTGGTAGCCAATTCCTTCTCGGCCGCGGCGAGGTCCTTCTCCAGGCGCCGGCGTTCGGCTTCGAGGTCGACCGCGCCGGAGGTGTCGAGCTCGACGGTCACGGTGGACCCGCTCAGGCGCACCTCGACCGAGGCGGTCGCGGCGAATTCGGCACCGGGCTCGGTGAGCCTGGCCAGGTTGGTCACCGAATCGTGCAGTTCGGTGAGGCCCGCGTTGTCCAGGCCTATCAGCTTGGCTGCCACCTTCTGTTTATCGGCCAGCCCCTGATCGCTGCGGAAGCGACGGATCTCGGTGATCAGGCGCTGCACATCCGAAACCCGTTGTGCGGCAATCGCATCCGTGGCCACACCGGTGGCCTCCGGCCAGGTGGCGACGACGACGGATTCGCCGCCGGTCAGCGCCAGCCACAGCGATTCGGTGACGAACGGGATGACCGGATGCAGCAGCCGCAGCACCGCGTCGAGCACATTGCCGAGCACGATGCTGGTCGACTCGGCGCGCGAACCACCGGCGGCGAACTGCACCTTGGACAGTTCCAGATACCAGTCGCACAGCTCGTCCCAGGCGAAGTGGTACAGCGCCTCGCACGCCTTGCCGAATTCGTAGGCGTCGAAGGCCGAATCCACCTCGGCGCGAACCTGTTCGAGCCGATCGATGATCCAGCGGTCGGCGTCGGTGAGTTCGGAACGATCGGGGATCGCGCCAGGCTGCGCGCCGTTCATGAGCGCGAACTTGGTGGCGTTGAACAGCTTCGTCACGAAGCTGCGCGAGGCGAGGGCATGCGATTCGCCGACCGAGAGGTCGCCGCCGGGCTGTGCACCGCGCGCCAGCGTGAAGCGCAGCGCGTCAGCGCCGTAGGAGTTGATCCAGTCCAGCGGGTCGATGCCGTTGCCGCGCGACTTGGACATCTTCTTGCCGTACTGATCGCGAATCAGGCCGTGCAGGAACACATCCTTGAACGGCACCTGCTTCGCGCCGCCCTTGCCCGCGGTGAGCACGTGATCGTCGGAGACGAAGGTGCCGAACATCATCATCCGGGCCACCCAGAAGAACAGGATGTCGTAGCCGGTGACGAGAACGCTTGTCGGATAGAACTTCTGGAGCTCCTCGGTGGAATCGGGCCAGCCCATGGTGGAGAAGGGCCACAGGCCGGAGGAGAACCAGGTGTCGAGCACATCCGGGTCCTGCACCCAGCCTTCGGGGGCGGTCTCGTCCGGACCGACGCAGACCACCTCGCCGTCGGGGCCGTACCAGATCGGGATGCGGTGGCCCCACCACAGCTGCCGCGAGATGCACCAGTCGTGCATGTTGTCGACCCATTCGAACCAGCGCGGTTCCTGGCTGGTCGGGTGAATCACGGTGTCGCCGTTGCGAACCGCGTCACCGGCGGCCTTGGCCAGCGACTCCACCTTGACCCACCACTGCATCGAAAGGCGCGGTTCGATCGCCTCGCCGCTGCGCTCGGAATGTCCGACGCTGTGCAGATACGGCCGCTTCTCGGCGGCGATCCGGCCCTCGGACGCGAGCCGCTCGCGCACCTTGACCCGCGCTTCGAACCGGTCCATGCCGTCGAATTCGGTTCCGGTGCCGGTAATCCGGGCGCGCTCGTCCATGATGCTCGGCATGGGCAGGTTGTGCCGCAGGCCCATCTCGAAGTCGTTGGGGTCGTGCGCTGGGGTGATCTTCACTGCGCCGGTACCGAATTCAGGATCGACGTAGTCGTCGGCGATGATCGGGATCTGGCGTCCGGTGATCGGATGTTCGAGGGTGCTGCCGATCAGATCCTTGTAGCGCGGATCCTCCGGATGCACCGCAACCGCGGTATCGCCGAGCATGGTCTCCACCCGGGTGGTGGCCACGATCACATGCGGCTCATCGTCTTTCAGCGAGCCGTAGCGCAGCGAAACCAGCTCGCCCTCGACATCCTCGAATTTGACCTCGATATCGGAGATGGCGGTGCGCAGTTCCGGCGACCAATTGACCAGACGCTCGGCCCGGTAGATCAAGCCCGCGTCGTATAGGCGCTTGAAGATGGTCTGCACGGCCCGCGAGAGTCCGTCGTCCATGGTGAAGCGGTCGCGGCTCCAATCGACGCCGTCGCCGAGCGCGCGCATCTGCCACTGGATCTGTCCGCCGGATTCGCGCTTCCAGTCCCAGACCTTGTCGATGAACAGTTCGCGGCCGAAGTCTTCCTTGGTCTTGCCGTCGACCGCGAGCTGCTTCTCCACGATGGTCTGGGTGGCGATGCCCGCGTGGTCCATGCCCGGCAGCCACAGCACCTCGTAACCCTGCATGCGCTTGCGGCGCGAGAGGGTGTCCATCAGGGTGTGGTCGAGCGCGTGGCCCATGTGCAGGCTGCCGGTGACGTTCGGCGGGGGCAGCACGATCGAGTAACCGGGCTTGTCACTGGCGGGGTCGGCGGCGAAGTAACCAGCCGCTACCCAGCGCTCGTACATTTCGGCCTCCACCTCGCTGGGAACCCAGCTCTTGGGGAGGGCATCGGCACGATTACGCGGGTTGTCAGGGGCTGCGCTGGTCACCCAGGCATTCTAGTGGGATGCCCGCTGAGCTCATAAAAGGGCCGGGGCATAAAAGCGGCGGAGTCTTCGGTGGATGAGGGACACCGAAGACTCCGCCTACACCCGGAGAGCTTACCGCCGAAACCGGCCCGAGCCCCGAATCCACAACTAATTCTCAGCTTCTTGACGAGTTCATTACGCGGTCACCGGAACGGCACTTTCTCCGCCCCTGACGGCGCGTCTTATGCCCAGACACCCTGGACCCCGCACCGACTGGAAGGGCAGTGACAACCCGGCTGTGCTTGTGCGCGAGTAGGGCTCCGCAGTGGGGTGACCCGTGGGCGCGACGGACGGTACCCCACCTCTTGAAATAGCCGGCAAGAATCAGGGTTTTCCCGGTTGCCTGATCGAATCGGGCTGGGGAGCCTGGAAGAGGTGAACCCTCCGCTTGATTCGCCTTATCCCGGTTCGCAACCGCGACTCCCCGTATCCGTGTCGTAACACCGGATTCCGTGCGCGATCTGCGCGGCCGCACGATCGAGGAACTGCGGTATCCAGCGAGGACGGCACTGCTCGTGGCCGGGATTCCGGGGGCGGGCAAGAGTACGGCGTTGCGATTGTTGTTCGGCGCGCAGGCCGATGCCGAGGAGCCGCCGCGCGGCCCCGCGGGCACGGTGGTGCTCGATTCGCACCATTCCCGAAATCGATGGCGGCACAAGCTCGGTCGGCTCCCGTATCCGCTGTGGCGGCCGGTGGTACATGTGGCGCACTACGCCGGAATCCGGGCCGCGCTGCGGGACGGTGCCGGACCGGTGGTGATCCACGATTGCGCCACCTTCGGCTGGGCCAGACGAATGATCGGCCGCTGGGCGAGACGCTACGGCCGGGAATTACACGTGATCCTGCTCGATGTACCCGCCGGTGTCGCGCGCGCCGGTCAGCACGCCCGCGGACGCCGGATCAATCCGGTCTTCTTCACCCTGCACTGCCGACGCTGGGATCGCCTCATCCGCGCTGTCGACTCCGGTCGTCCACCTCCGCCCGCGCCGGTGTCGGCGGTCGTCCTCGACCGGACCGCCATCGACCACCTGGGCCGGGTCAGTTTCGCGGCTTGACCAGTAGCAATCATGGAACCAGCACGGTAAGCGCGCCGGGAACCGCGCGGAGCGAGACGGGCAGAGTGCCTGCCGGTTCGCCGTCTGCGGTGGCGGGAGCGCCGGGAGCGGTCAGCGTCACCTGAGCGACGCGATACTGCTTGGACTCCGGGTGATCGATCCGTTTACCCGCCGACAGAGCGGGCAGCAGGCGCAGCATATCCAGGCGCGAAACCGCGCCTACGACAGTCAGATCAAGGAGCCCGTCGTCCATGACCGCGTCCGGGCAGACCCGCATGCCGCCGCCGTAGGTGCGGGTATTGCCGATGGCGACCATGACGGCGTCGGTCTCGATGACGGTGTCGGCGTCGGGATTGTCGAGTGCACCGGGCACGACGCCGGACAGCTCGATTCGGTACGGCACGGTGAAGCGGCCGAATATCTCGGCCAGTGCGGCGAAGGTGTAGCGCAGCGGGCCCTTGGGCCAGCGCATATCGTTGGCGCGCAAAGTGACTCGCGCATCGAAGCCGGTTCCGGTGACGGTGGCGAACCACTTGGGGGTGAATCCGGGCGCGGGCGATTCGATGCGGCCGAGGTCGATGGTGCGGGTGCGACCGCCGAGGATCAGGTCCGCGGCCGCGACGGGATCGTTGGTGGGCACGCCGATTTCGCGCGCGAGATCGTTGCCGGTGCCCGCGGGGACCAAACCGAGCGGCATGCCCGTCTGCGCGATGGCTTCCAGTACGACGTTCATCAACCCGTCACCGCCGATGCAGACCACCGCGTCCGGCTTGGCGCTTCCGGTGATCGAATCCCGCACCTGACGTACGGATTCGGCGGCCGAGGGTGCGCGCACCTCGGTGACCTCGACCCCCTCTGCGGCGAAGCGCGCCAGCGCAGCCGTGGCCACCTCATGCCCTCTGCCGACACCGGACTGCGGGTTGGTCACCACGGTGACCGCACGCACCGGGCGCGAATCCTGTGTCACGGGACCAGCTTTCCAGGGTTGAGGATGCCCGCCGGGTCCAACTCCCGCTTCACCGCGCGCAGCACGCGCACGCCCAGATCGCCGATCTCGTCCGGAATCCATGGGCGGTGGTCGGTGCCGACGGCGTGATGGTGGGTGATGGTGCCGCCCGCGGCCACGATCGCGTCACCGACCGCGCGTTTCGCGATGTGCCACTGGGCGATCGGATCGTCCAACTGCTTGGCGATGACGGTGAAATACAACGAAGCCCCGGTCGGATAGGTGTGCGAAATGTGGCACATCACCAGCGGCGGGGTGCCCTGCTCGGCAAGCGAATCCGTCAGCGCCGCGGTCACCTTTGCCTTGAGCTCGGCCAGATTCGACCAGGTGGTCGCGGTTTCCACGGTTTCGCACAGCATGCCGAGATCGAGCAGCGCATCGCGCATATAGGGCGCGGCGAAACGCCCGTGCTCCCACTCCTCGGCCGGGGTCTTTCCCAGCGCATTCCCGCCCGCCGCCGCGAGCAATGCGCCCGCCTCGGCGCTGCGGGCCGCGACATGTGCCTCGGTGCCTTCGAAGGTGGTGATGGCCAGACAACCGGCCACCGCCTCGCCGCCGATATCGGCGGAGCGCGCCAGGTTGACACCGGTCTCGACCTCATCGGACAACCGCAGCACCGTGGGCGCGGCGCCCGCCTGCACCACCGAACGCAGTGCGGCAGCGCCGGTTTCGAAGTCCGGAAACGACCACGCCTGGTATTCGATGGTCTCCGGCATCGGATGCACCCGCAGCGTGACCTCCGTGATCACACCGAGCGCACCCTCCGACCCGACGAACAGTTCACGCAGGTCCGGGCCCGCGGCGGAGGCGGGTGCGCGGCCGAGTTCGATGGTGCCGCTGGGAGTTGCGATCTTCAGGTGCTGGACCATGTCGTCGAAGCGGCCATAGCCCGCCGATGCCTGACCGGAGGACCGGGTTGCGGCGAATCCGCCGATGCTGGCGAATTCGAAGCTCTGTGGGAAATGGCCGAGCGAAAGTCCATGGGCGGCAAGTAGTTCCTCGGCCGCGGGGCCGGTGAGTCCCGCGCCGAGGGTGGCGGTGCCGCTGACCGGGTCGATCTCCGAAATACCGTCCAGGCGGCGCAGATCCAGCGCGATCACTGTGTCGAAGCGACCGCGGACCGGATCGACGCCGCCCACCACGCTGGTACCGCCGCCGAAGGGGACGACCGCGATGGCATTGTCGGCGCAGTAACCGAGCACCGCGAGAACCTGCTCGTGATCGGCGGGGAAGACGACGGCATCCGGAGCGTCCTGCGGAACGGCGGCGCGACGACGCAGGAGGTCGGGGGTGCTCTTACCGCCCGCGTGCAGCAGACGATCGTAGTGGTCGACCGAAATGCTGCCCACGCCGACCACCGCGACCAACCCGTCCCGTTGAGCCGGCGTCAGTGTCGACTCGCGTAGCGGCACATCGCCCTCATCGCGGCGCGCCACCGGGTCACCGGACACTCCGAATACCTGCGTCAACAGGTTCCGAATCGAAGCCGAAAGCGGCTTGTGTCCGGCGGGGATGCCCCAGGCGTCCCAAACCATACTCGCCGCGTACGTCGGCGCGCCCGGGTTTGCGGCGGGCGCCCCGGTCCCGGACGATCCGATTTCGTCGGTGTGCTGTTGCGTCTCGACCATGCGTTACAGTTTGACATAGACTGTCAAGCAGTAACGATCAGACATGGTGGTGATACTCGATGACCTCCGCAGCGTCCGCCCCCGATGACGCGCTCTCGGCGACCGATCTCGCGATCCTCGACGCGGCCAGGGCCTGCGTCGAAGAGTTCGGGGTGCGCCGCACCACACTCACCGAGGTGGCCCGCCGCGCCGGCGTCAGCAGGCCCACCGTCTACCGGCGCTGGCCCGATACCGGATCGCTGGTGGCCGAACTGCTGGTGCGCGAACTGCGCGCGATCGTCGCCGACACCATGCCGGCCGCGGGCGATGCGCGCACCAGGCTGGTCGAGGGCGTGGTCGCGGGTGCGGCGACGATTCGCTCGAATCCATTGTTCGGCAAGATCTTTCGCACCGATACCGATCTGATGCTGACCTATGTCTTCGGCCGCCTCGGCCGCAACCAGCGCGCGCTGATCGAGCTGTTCAGTGCGGGCATCCGGGAAGGCCACCGAGACGGCACGATTCGCGCGGGTGATCCGGAACAGATGGCGACAATGCTGCTGCTCATCGCGCAATCGGCGGTGCAATCGGCCGGTACGGTCGCACCGCTGCTGGCCGGGCCGGCGCTCGATACCGAATTGACCCGTGCGATCGACGGCTACCTGGCTCCCGTCGAGAAGGCGCGATGACCTCCGTACGCCATCGAAAAGGATTGTAATGACCGCGAATTCGGCTGATGCCCACGGCAATTCCGCGCTGAATGCCGGACGCCGCAACCGTGAGCTGCAGCTCCTCGGCGACGGTGGCGAAATCGATGTGCTGATAATCGGCGGCGGCGTGACCGGCACCGGTGCGGCGCTCGATGCCACCGCACGCGGGCTGCGCACCGTGCTGGTGGAGCGGCACGATCTGGCGTTCGGCACGAGCCGGTGGAGTTCGAAGCTGGTGCACGGCGGACTCCGGTATCTGGCCAGCGGGCAGGTCGGCATCGCACACGAAAGTGCGGTCGAGCGTGGGATTCTGATCACCACCACCGCACCACATCTCGTTCGCCCCCTGCCGCAGCTGGTGCCGCTGCTTCCGGAAATCGGTATCGCACAACGGACTCTGATTCGCGCGGGCTTCGTCGCCGGGGATGTACTGCGCCGCAGTGCGGGCACTTCGCCTGCGACACTGCCGCGTTCGCGTCGGGTCGCCACCGCCGAGGCGCTGCGGTTGGCGCCGACCGTGCGTCGCGACGGGTTGCGTGGCGGCCTGCAGGCTTGGGATGGACAGTTGGTGGACGATGCGCGGTTGGTAGTGGCGCTGGCTCGTACCGCGGCGGCACAGGGCGCGACGGTCCTTACCCGCGTGGAAGCCCTTGATGTGACCGGAGATTCGGCCACCCTGCGCGACACCCTGACCGGCGACACCATGTCCGTCCGGACGCGCACCGTCATCAATGCCACCGGCGTCTGGGCCGACCAAGTCGACCCGAGCATCGAACTCCGTCCGAGTCGCGGCACCCACCTGGTCTTCGACGCCGAATCATTCGGCGGTCTGACCGCCTCGCTGACCGTCCCCGTACCCGGCAGCACCAGCCGCTTCGTCTTCGCCTTCCCCGCCGCGCACGGCCGGATCTACGTCGGTCTCACCGATGAGGACGCCCCCGGTCCGGTCCCCGACGAGCCGAAGCCCACCGAAGCGGAAATCGATTTCCTTCTCGACACCATCAACACCGCTCTCCGAGAACCGTTGGTCCGCAAGGATATTCGCGGAACCTACGCCGGACTGCGCCCGCTACTGAAGACATCCGCCAACAGCACCGCCGATATCTCCCGCCGGCACGCGGTCCTGCACTCCCCCACCGGCGTCGTCACCATTGTCGGAGGCAAACTCACCACCTACCGCCAGATGGCCGAGGACGCCGTCGACGCGGCCATCGCGCACGGCAACCTCACCGCTGGGCCGTGCCGAACCAAGCGACTTCCGTTGGTCGGCGCGGTCTCCGGCGCAGCACGCGACCGCATCAACGCCCCGACCGTGCTGGTCGAGCGCTACGGCAGCGAGTCTGCGGCCGTAGTAGAGCTGGCGGACCGGAATCCCGCCCTCGCCGGCCAGGTCGCGCCCGGCATCGACGTCACCGCAGCCGAATTCGCCTTCGCGATCACTCACGAAGGCGCCCTCGACACCGACGACCTGCTGGACCGCCGCAGCCGGATCGGTCTCGTCCCCGAGGACCGCGCCGCGGCCATGCCCGCGGCGGAGGCCGCCTTCGCGCGGCAGCATTAGCTTCAGTCCAACTGCCAGGCGTCGAGTTCGGCTCGCATGGCGGCGCGCGGCCAGAGGTCGAGGCCGTGCGCGGCCTCGGCGGCACGTATTTCGCGTAGTTCCGCGGTCTCCTCGGCGGCGGTCAGAAAGCGGAAGCCGAGCCGGGCGTAGTACGGGCCGTTCCAGGCGACATCGACGAAGGTGGTCAGCGTGATCGCCTGCATCCCTTGGGCTTTCGCCCAGCGCACGGCATGATCGATGAGCCGTTTGCCGATCCGCTTGCCCGCGTGATCCGGATCCACCGAGACCTGGTCGATGTGGGCGTTACCGTCCACGATTCCGAGGATCAGATAGCCGATCGGGCGGCCCGCGTCATCGGGGTAGATCCAGGCGCGGCCCGCCCGCTGGAAGTCCCGGAGCGTATCCAGTGACGGCGGCTCGTCATCGGCAACGGCCATCATGCCGATGTCGGCGAATGGTTTACCCGCCACACGCTCGATATCTTGCAGTGTCGGCAGGTCGTCCTCGACCGCCGGTCGAATCATCCGCATGGACGATTCTCCCACGACATTCATTCGACCGGAGTCGCCAGGATGCCGTTGACCAGTGCGCGCAGCGCCCAGCGGGACCGATCGTCGCCGCCGCCTGCCAGCATCTGTTCGCGCATGCCGACCAGCGTCGGGTATCGGTCGACGGGGAGTTCGGCGAAGTGCCGGGCGACCTCGGCGACATAGTCCTGCTCGTTGGCGTCCCTGGTGTTGTATGCGCTCTGCTCCACGGCCTGCGCGGAAATGTGCAGGTAGATCAGGTCGACGGCCCAGGAATTGGTCTGCGGGTCCACGCCGCCCTCGGCGAGCAGGGCCAGTAGCCGCTCGACGATCAGCAGGGCATTCGGACTCGTCGGTATCGAGCCGAGCGCGACCAGTGCGAGTCCCTCGTGTTTGGACATCACGTCCACGGTCGTCTCGACCAGTGTCGTGAGGCGGTCGCGCCAGGTGTCGCCGGTCGGCTCGGGCACCATGCCGAGCACGTGGTCGAGCATGGCGGCCATCAGGTCGTCGCGGTTGGCGACATAGACGTAGAGCGAGGCCGCACCGGTATCGAGGTCCTGCGCGACACGGCGCATGGTGAGGGCGGCCAAGCCGTCGCGGTCGAGGATGCGCAGACCGGTTTCGATGATGACGTCACGACTGAGGGGTGCCTTCGCGGGACGGGCCCGGCGGCTGACGGGTGTGGCGCTCATATTCCGGAGCATACGCCTTGACGAACACCGTTTGACACGAACAGTGTTCGTTTCATATGGTTCACCCGCAACTCGCCATGCAGCCGCCTCACGACGGTGCACGTCCGCACGGTCGGCTCAGGTGAGGCGCACGTACTTCGCGATCGTCGCCCCGATCACGCTGATCAGCCGCGCATTGGTGCGACTGCTATCGCGCCACGCTCAGGCCGAACAACAGAACTGCCCCCAAGGACACCTCATGATTCTCATTACCGGAGGCCGCGGCGCGGTCGCCACCAATCTCTCATCCCTGCTACACGCCGACGGCCACGCCGTCCGCGTCGGTTCCCGACGCCCTGAGCAACTTCCCGCAGGATTGCCCGCCGTCGCATGCGACCTGCGTGACCCAGGCACCTTCGCAGCCGCGCTCGACGGCGTCACCTCGGTGTTCCTGTATGCCGAACCCGAGTGCAGCACCGAATTCGTTTCCGCCGCAGCCGAAGCCGGAGTCGATCACATCGTGTTGCTGTCCTCGTCCGCGGTGCTCGATCCGGATGCGAGCACCAATCCGGTCGCAAAGTCCCACCTCGATGCCGAGCTCGGACTCGCCGACGCAGCGATGACCGTCTCCGTGCTGCGTCCCGGCGCTTTCGCGGGCAATGCCCGCGGCTGGTCGTTCGCGATCAAGGCCGACCGCCCGGTCAGCCTCCCCTACCCCGATGCCTACATCGATCCGATCCACGAACTCGACGTCGCCGAGTGCGCCCATGCGCTGCTCACGAAACCGGACCATCGTGGTGGTGTCTATACCCTCACCGGTCCGCAGACCTTGACGTTCACCGCACAGATCGACCTGATCACAAAGGTCACTGGACGCGCCGCGACCATCGCCCACGTCACCCCCGACGCGTGGAAACAGGAGGTGGCCGAATTCATCCCCGCCCACTACGCCGACGGGCTCCTCGACTACTGGCGCCGCTGCGATGGCGTCCCGACCCCGATCACCGACACCGTTACCACCCTCACCGCCCATCCCGCACGGCCCTTCACCACCTGGCTCGAAGACCATGCATCCGAGTTCACCGGCTGAACCTTCCCGGCTGGTGGTGCGCGCCAGATCGATCCAGCACATGGATCAAATCGTGCGCCTTGGTCGTTCGCCGATCGCCTGCGTCCAGCCGGCTTCTGAGGCAATCGCGATCCGTCGAGCGCAGTCATATGGCGGTGCCGCAGGACGTGTCGTGCCGCGTTTCGACTGCTCGCGGCGAGCGAACCGGACCTGATGGCGCGGCAACCCATCAGGACGGGGTACTAGCTCGCAGCGGGCAGCACTTGCGCGAGGGAGCCGTTGGATGCGCGGCATCGAGTGATGCACGACACTTCGTCGATCGGAGCGGATAAAGATCATTGCGCGTGCGCGCTCGCGGTTCGTCGAGGGCCGGTGTCGGGTGCTTGGCACGTTCTATGCTGGACGCCGGTAGTGGTCCGGGAAGGAGGCGCGAGTGCGGAATGACGCGTCGACGGTGGGGATTGCGCTGGGCGATGGTCTGATCGCACGTTTCGGTGCGGTTGTCGTGTATCTCGCGGGCGAAACCCCTTCCACGGACCGGATACTCGGTGCGATCGAGGCCGTGGCCGATACGCGCCATCCCGGGGCGGCGATCGCGCAGCGGCTGGCCGCGGTGGTTTTCGGCGGCAATTCCGAACCGCCACCGTTCGGCGTCATCGCACCGACGGCCGACGGCACCGTCATTCTGCTGCGCGGACAGGTCAGCGCGGAGATCCAAGGCGCGGAGGGAACCCGGCGACTCTCCGGAGCCCGCGCGTTCACCTGGGTAGACGAAATCGTGCGAGAGCCGGTGCGCCGGATCTCGGTTGGCGCCGATACCGCCTTCCCGATCCACGAAATCCCACGCACCGACCTGCGCGCCGGCATCGTCCCCGGCAGCGGCTTCGTCCTGCGCATAGCGACCCGCCGCACCGGAAAATCCCCAGCCACCCGAGCCCGCACCACCGCCACCCCCACCGCCGAGCCGCCACCCACCGCTCCGGCCGGATTGGAAGCCCTGCGCGAGCCGACCGCGAAATCCGAACCCACCCAGACCGGCCGACGCGTCGGCACGCCCCGACCCGCCACGTCGGCTCAGCCTCGTGCCTCCGCGCAAGCCGCCGAGACCGTGCGCTCATCCGAATCAACGCAACATTCCGCTGCACCGTCCGCCGCCCATGGACAGCCGGGAGGCTCGCCGCGATCGGCTCAGCCCCATGCCTCATCACGAGCCGCCGAGATCGTGCGCTCATCCGAATCAACGCAACGCTCCGCTGCACCGTCCGCCGCGCAGGGAGAGCGACCAGATTCGGCATCGGCTGGTAATTACGCCCGACCCACCACAACTGACCAGCCCACTGGCGCGGCGCAAGCCACAGGATCCGCCGGAGCCACCAGCTTGGAGCGCGCCACTGGATCCGCCCGCCCAACGGGATACCTACGGAAGCCCCCCGCGCGGTCAACCGAAGCCGATCCGTCCGCTGGGTCGGCGCGCTCTTCCCGGTCTCCGCAACGATCCGCCGCCGAGCCCGCCGAATACGACGAGCCGACCGAAAAGGCAGGCCCCACCGGATCGATACACCCTGGCCGGTCCCCGCAATCCGGCGCCGAGTCCACCGCACACGACAAGCCAACCGAAAAAGCAAGCCCCACCGGATCGACGGACTCGGGCCGGTCCTCGCAACGATCGGCGGCGCATGCCGTGGGATTCGGCGAGGCGAGCGATAAGGCCGGGCGCGCCGGGGCGACGGCCGATGCCGAGCCGAACGAAGCATCATCGGAGGCGCGGCCGAGTGGTTCGGCATCGTCCGGTGAATCCGGGCAGGTAGGCGCGCCGGAGGAGATCGGCACCCAGGCCATGTCCGCCCAGGAACGCGATGAGGCCGCTGGAACACGGTCGGGTGTGGCAGCGCGGCCGGAACCGATTGCACTGCACAAGATTCCGGCGCTGCAAGGGGTACGACCGCGGCCATTGCGACCGGTAGGCAGCGCGAAAAACCCGGAAAACTCGCGGGCGGGGCAGCCAGTCGGCGCACTGGTTCTCGCGGATGGCTCCGCGTTTCCGCTGGACCGACCGTACGTTGTAGGCCGCAGCCCGATGATCGACGAGACGGTACGTGCCGCCACTGCCACGCCCCTTGCGGTCCCGCGCGACCGCCACGTCTCGCGGGTGCACGCCTATGTCTCGGTCGACCGCGGCAAGGTCTACGTCCGCGACGCCGCAACCCCCGCAGGCACTTTCATCGCCGCCCCCGGCGCCGACGAATGGACCCGCATCGGCACCACCCCCACTGAGTTACATCCCGGTTGGAGCCTCCGCGTAGGCCAACGCATCCTCACCTACCGCACCGAGGCCCACCCGAAACACCCGACCGAGGCCACCAGCAAACGCCGCCGCTCCTGAGCAGCTCGTACCAACGGCCGGACCAACACCAGACCTGCCCGATGGAGGAGGCACACTCGGGCACCCGCCACGGCAACGCGCACAGCTCCCGTGCCGTCCCGTTCAGCACATTCGCGGGGCCACTGCGTTAACGGTTGTCGCGTCGTGCGCGGCGAAGGAAGCGGTGGCGCTTGCCGATTCGTCGTGCGCCTAGTGCGGCGGCGACCCCGGCTCCGGCGGCGAGTACCGCAGCGACGGCGAGGGTGGTGCTGGTGGGCGGGGTGTCGCGGAGAATCCAGGCGCCACCTGCGACGGCGGCGGACAGGATGGCCGAACTCGCGGACAGGCCGATGATATTGGCGAGGCCGCCGTGGCCGCGGCGTAAGGTGCGGGTGTTGGACTCCAGGTAAGCCACGGCGAACAGGACGAGGACAACGATCACCGCCGCCGCCGCGGTGCGTGTCGGGTTCTGGGTAGTGCGGAATTCTATTCTCTGCGTGGCGATTTCGGTTCCACTGCGCAGGAGCGTGAGCTCACCGTCGAGGTTTCCGGCCAGCACATGTGAGTTCACCGGATCGGGCAGGTCGGCCACGCCACCGGGCTGCAGCGGCACCGGATCCCCACCCAGCCGCACGCCGAATACCTCCACCGTGAGCACGGCGGAGTCGACATCAATTCCGTTGACCTGCAATGGAATCGGCTCCGACAAATCGACTTCGATCGGATTCGGCCCCGTCGCATCGATACCGGCAACGGTGACCGTGCCATGCACCAGATCCCCTCCGGCGGCCGGCGCACCCACCCCGAGCACCGCAACCGCACAAGCACCCGCCGCAAGCAACGCACCCACCAAGAACAACGGCCACGGCGAGGCAAAGCTGACGACATCGCGGATCGGCACCAGATCCCGCCGATCGACATCAGCCAACCGAACACCGTTGTCCTGCAACCCATGCACGGGGCGCACCCGGACCATCGGCGGCCGCAAGGGCGCCGCCCCGGACGGTCCAGGCAACGGCCTTCCGGACGACGGCGGCACCGGTCGGGCCGACACCGGCGCCGCCCCGCCCCGCCCCAACCCGGTCGGTTCCGCCGCAGGCCACCCAGACACGGGCGGTCCCGACGCGGGCGGCTCAGGCGCCGACGACCCCGAACCGGGCCGCGCCCCGAATGCCGCATCTCTCGGTGTTGGCCCCCCAGACGCGGGCGACTCCGACGCGGACGACCCGGATACAGGCCGCGGCCCTGGCGTCGCACCTCCCGAAGCCTGCGCCCCCGGCGCGGTCCGTGCACCTGGTGTCGCAGCGCCGAACTGCTCGGAACCACTCGTGATACCTCCGTGCACTGGTGACACCGGCGATATCGGTCCACCCGGAACCGAATCCGTACCGTCCGGGCCCGGCGAGATTTCGGTCGGGGCCGACGAAGCGGGTGGCACCTCAGCGGGAATCACCCCATGGCCGGTGCCGATCGGAGGCAGGGTGGGGTCGGCGGTTACCGGCGTGCGGGGTCCGAAACCCACGGCAGGCGCGCCTGTCCGCTGCGTGACAGCCGCCTGCCCAAGCCCGCCTTGCGCTCTCGGCGTCTGAACACCGGATCGCCCGGCGGCGCGGCTGCTCCCGGTCGCGGCGGCGATGATGGTGTCGGCACCGATGACCGGAATACCCACGGGCGTAAGCCAATCGCCACCCCAGCACAAGGCTGCGAATTCGGCGAGAGCGATCCCGAAGAGTTCGGCGGTGTCGAAACGATCGGCGGGATCGGTTGCGAGGCCGCGCATCACCACATCGGCGATCGGCTCCGGCACGCCGGGTGCGACCTCGATGAGCGGTATCGGGTGACCGAAGGCGTGTGCGAAAAGCGTTGCCAGATGATCTTCGTTCGGCGGAAACGGCAGCACCCCGGACAGCAGCTGATACAGCATCGTCGCCAGCGCGTAGACATCGGTGGCAGCCGAAAGCGGCTGTCCGCGTGCTTGTTCCGGTGCGATATAGGACGGAGTTCCGACGATCTCACCGGTTCTGGTCACCAATGTCTGATCTCCACCGACGATCTTGGCGATCCCGAAATCGGTCAGCTTTATCGCACCGCCGGTACCGAACATCAGATTCGACGGTTTGACGTCCCGGTGCAGAATCTTGTGGCGATGCGCCGCTTCCAACCCCGCGGCACACGCCAGCCCGACCGCGACCGCGGTAGCCGCGTCGAATCCCTCGGTCGCGAACCGGCTGCCAACGGTCCCGCCGGGCAAATACTCCATAACCAACAGGCACAGCTCATCGGCCTCGATGTAGTCGAAAACCCGCACCACATGCGGATGATCGATGGACGCAAGCAGGCGCGCCTCGGCAACGAACCGGCGCCGCACCTGCTCGTCGTGCGCGAACTGTGGTGGAATCTGCTTAATGGCAACCGGTCGCCCCAACCGACGATGCGTACCAGCGAGCACCACACCGCATCCGCCCCTGCCGACCTGCGCGCCGATGTCATATGCGGGCAGCACGGCCCGCAATCGGCCGGTATCAGATGTCAAGATGTCGCCTCATCCGGCATGCGCACGGTTTCCACATCGGCGGTTTCGTCCTCCTCGGTCGGCGCGAGATCCTCGACTTCCGGTGTCGGCGAACAGTATCCGAGCAAGAAGCCGACCGAAGCCGCCACACCGGCAACCGCGAGCCACAATCCGGTATCCGGAACCCACCACCGCAACACCGATGCGGTGAATCCGAATATCAATCCGATGCCGATACCCGGCGCAAGTAACCGCAACCCGCGCTGCCACCGGTTGGTGGACAGCCGGTGCCGGGCAATCGCCAGCGCCGCATCGGCAATGGCGAGCGCGGTCAGCACCGCCAATGCGATCCCGAACAGTCCGTATACCGAATACAACGAGCCGCGCACATCGGTGTCCAGCGGTATCGAGGCGATCGGTGCGCCGTCGTCGCCGATCACCGCCAAATCCGCGACGATCAGTCCGGTCGCCTGTCCCTCGAGTCCGGTCAGATCGAGCCGATACTTCAGCGCCTCGGATCTTCCCGGTGCGATGGTCAATTCGACGGCGGTCGAGTACGAGAAGAACGTCAGTCCGAGCACATGCCCGGCCAGATCGACCCGCCGAATACGCAACGCCCCATCGCTGTTGTTGGTCAACGCGACGGCCACCCGGATGGTGCCGTTCGGTTGCAGCCGTAGCGGTTCGGTGGCGGAGGTTTCGGCGATATCGCGATCGTCGATGGTCGCCGACATGTCGACA
Source organism: Nocardia sp. NPDC102475 (assembly GCF_055584605.1). Classification (NCBI taxonomy): domain Bacteria; kingdom Bacillati; phylum Actinomycetota; class Actinomycetes; order Mycobacteriales; family Nocardiaceae; genus Nocardia; species Nocardia sp. NPDC102475. The sequence continues at coordinate 442,763 of NZ_JBVJLS010000002.1, forward strand.
CCCTGCGGCTTGGCCGCGGCCGGCGCCGCGAACAATCCGGCGAGCACGAGGGCGAACACACTGGGCAGCAGGATAATTCGCGTGGCCGCCGAGACACGGGCTCGCATCATGGTTCCCTCCGCGCGGGTAGGTGCGAGACGAGCCGATGCCCGTAGAACCAGGCACCGATCAACAAGAAGAACAGAATCACCGTCAATGTCGAAGTGGCGGAGCTGACCCGGCTGACCAGCACCACATCCAGCGGCGCGGTGAGCGTGCGACCGCAGCGCGCCGTCACCTCGTATCGCCCGACTTCGATCGATGTCAGCCCCAGCGGTGCCCGGAACCCGCCATCCGCTCCGGTGACGGCATTACCCACCGGCGTCTCCCCGACCAGCAAGCTGACCTGCGACTGCGGATCGCACCCCGATCCGGCCGCGGTGACATCGCCACCGAGCCCGATGGCCGTGGGTGTGAGCTCCAGCGCCGCGGGTTGCGGCGCAACCGGCGGCGCCGGCGACACAGTCGCCGGCATAGGCGCAGGCCCAACGGTCGGCACAACCACCTCCGGCTGCTTATTCGACGGAGATCTCGGCGGCCGCGGGTTCTCCGGTGTCTGCTGCTGCGGCGGCACCGTAGTGGACGAATCCGCAGGCGGGTCCGGCGTGATCGGCTGCTGCGGGCTCGGCGTGATCGGCTGCTGTGGCGTCGGCGGGAAGGTGACGGTGATCGGCGGCAGCACAATATCGGGCAGCCGTGGTTGTCCGGGATCGGAAGTCGGTCCGGCGCACCCATCCGACGACCGTCCGGCGCACGGATCGGTCGGCACCCGGCTGGTCGTCGTCTGCGTCCCGGTTCCGTCGCGGGTTCCGGTCCCGTCGCGGGTTCCGCCACCGTCCGAATTGTCATCCGGCACCGCCGTGCTGGACTGTGCCGCGGACCCATCCCGCGTCCCCGCCCCGTGCTGCCCGGGCGTAGGTGACGGCGAAACCACCGGCGAAGTCGGCTCCCCCGATGCCGGAACACCGAAGGCCGATACCCCGCCGAACCCGACCGGCGCCACCACGACCAACAGTGCGGCAGAACAGAGGATCCCCCACCGAACACCGAATTTCGCGCGCCGAGACGCCGCGTGCCGACGCTCCCCGCCGGCACGCGTCGGAATTGCCGCCAGCGTCCCCATCGCCCATGCCTCAGATCAGCGATTTGATCAGTAGCAATGGTAAAGCCCGCACCCGCCGGCGCGGAGCCTTCTCGCCGAGCCCGAACCCGGCGAAAACCGCTGGCTACCAGGTAGCGTCACCGATGTAGCCGACACCGAACCAGCCACCGATGCATACGATCCGAACCAGGTGGTACCCGTCGGGCAGGAGCCGACAGCCGCAACTTGAGCACCCGGGATCAGGACAAAGGGGGGGTCCGCGACAAACTTCGCCGGGAGAGGACAATATCGGGCATGCACCGCAATGGGCCGACACAGGACATCGACGAGTCCGAATTGACCGTCACCCAGCCGAAGAAGCAGGCGGCGGGTGTGACGGCTGTGGCTGTTGCGCTCAAACGCGGGGTCGAGGAGATGGGGGTGCTGCGCACCGCACGCACGTTGGCCCGCCTCAACCAGGTGCACGGCTTCGACTGTCCCGGCTGTGCCTGGCCGGAGCCGACCGGGCATCGCCGCCCGGCCGAGTTCTGTGAGAACGGCGCCAAGGCCGTCGCCGAGGAGGCGACCCTGCGCACCGTCACCCCCGAATTCTTCGCTCAGCATTCGATCGAGGAACTGGCGAGCAAATCCGGTTACTGGCTCGGCCAGCAGGGCCGCCTCACCCATCCGATGGTGCTACGCCCCGGCGCGACCCATTACACGCCCATCGAGTGGGACGACGCCTACCAACTCATCGTCGAGCACCTGCGCGCGCTGAGCTCCCCCGATGAGGCCCTGTTCTACACCTCCGGCCGCACCGCCAACGAGACCGCATTCCTCTACCAATTGCTGGTCCGCAGCTTCGGCACGAACAATCTGCCGGACTGTTCGAATATGTGTCACGAATCCTCCGGCGCCGCGCTGACCAGTTCCATCGGCATCGGCAAGGGTTCGGTCTCGATCGACGACTTCGGCAAGGCCGATCTGATCATCGTCGCGGGCCAGAATCCGGGCACCAATCATCCGCGCATGCTCAGCGCGCTGGCGGATGCGAAGGCCAACGGCGCCAAGGTCATCGCGGTCAACCCGCTGCCGGAGACCGGACTGCTCGGCTTCCGCGACCCACAGACGGTCAAGGGCTTCACCAGCGGCGTCGCCATTGCCGACGACTTCCTGCAGATCCGGCTCGGCGGCGATATGGCGCTGTTCCAGGGCCTGGGCAAACTGCTGTTCGAGGCCGAGGACCACGCACCGGGCACGGTGGTCGATCGTGAGTTCGTCGATGCGCATTGCGCGGGCTTCGCCGAATACGAAAAGAATGTGCGCGCAGTCGATCTCGGCACCGTGCGGGCGGCAACCGGACTGACCGACCACGATTTGCACCGCACCGCAGCACTTTTGGCCGAATCGAAGAACATCATCATCTGCTGGGCGATGGGCCTGACACAGCAGAAGCACGGCGTCGCGACCATCGAGGAGGCGACCAATCTACTGTTGCTGCGCGGCATGATCGGCAAGCCCGGCGCGGGCGTCTGTCCGGTGCGCGGCCACTCCAACGTGCAGGGCGACCGCACCATGGGCATCTGGGAGAAGATGCCCGACACCTTCCTCGACGCACTCGATCGCGAATTCGGCATCACCAGCCCGCGCAAACACGGCTACGACACCGTCGATGCCATCCGGGCCATGCGCGTGGGTGCGGCGCAGGTGTTCTTAGGCATGGGCGGCAATTTCGTATCCGCCACGCCGGATACCGGGGTGACCGAGGCGGCGCTGCGCAGTTGCGCGCTGACGGTGCACGTCTCCACCAAACTCAACCGCAGCCACGTCGTGCACGGCGCGACCGCACTCATCCTGCCCACCCTCGGCCGCACCGATCTCGACCTGCAGAACGGCACGAAACAGCAAGTTTCGGTCGAGGATTCGATGTCGATGGTGCATCTGTCCACCGGTCGGCTGAAGCCGGTCAGCGAGCAATTGCGCAGCGAGGTCGCCATCGTCTGCGAACTCGCGCAGACACTGTTCGGCGCCGATCACCCGGTGCCATGGGCGCAGTATCAGCAGGACTACGACAAGATCCGCGATGCGATCGCCCGTGTCGTACCCGGCTGCGATGACTACAACAAGCGGGTGCGCGACCGCAACGGCTTCGTGCTGCCGCATCCGCCGCGCGACTCCCGCGAATTCCGCACCGCCACCGGCAAAGCCAATTTCGCGGTCAACGAATTGACGTGGGTACCAGTACCCGAGGGTCGGTTGATCCTGCAGACCCTGCGCAGCCACGACCAGTACAACACCACCATCTACGGCTTGGACGACCGCTATCGCGGTGTGCACGGCGGCCGCAAGGTGGTCCTGATGAATATCGACGACATCACCGAATTCGGGTTCGTGGATGGTGATCTGGTGGATCTGGTCTCCGAATGGACCGACGGCACCGAGCGCAAGGTGACCGGGTTCCGCATCGTCGAATACTCGACCCCGCGCGGTAATGCCGCCGCCTACTATCCCGAGACCAATCCGCTGGTTCCGCTGGATCACGTTGCGGCACGGTCGAATACACCGGTGTCCAAGGCAGTGACCATCCGGGTGGAGCCGCACGTCCATGTGGGGCAGCCATCGTGAGTAGAGTGACCGCGCGCCGCAAGACGCGCCGCATCTCGCCCAACGGCGTGATCGAACGCCCGGATTCCGTTGCGGTAGAGGAACCGTTGGAGTTGCGCCTCGACGGCCAGTCGCTCACCGTCACCATGCGCACCCCGGGCAGCGATATCGAATTGGTGCACGGATTCCTTCTGGGCGAAGGCATTATTCAAACCGCCGAGGATGTGGTGAGCGCCCGCTACTGCGCGGGCACCGACGAGAACGGGCAGAACACCTACAACGTCCTCGATGTCCACCTGCGCACCCCGATCCCGGTGCACGGCCGCAACTTCCTCACCACCGGCGCATGCGGCCTCTGCGGCAAAACCGCACTCGAGGAGGTCCGCACCCGGACCAAATTCCCGCTGCCGACCACCTCGATCACCGTCGACACCGAAACCCTCGCCGCCATGCCGGACCAATTGCGCACCCGCCAAACAGTTTTCGACGCCACCGGCGGTCTACATGCGGCGGGACTGTTCACCACCGACGGCACCGCACTCGCCGTGCGCGAGGATATCGGCAGGCACAACGCCGTCGACAAGGTGCTCGGCTGGGCCGTGCTCGAAAACCGTATCCCCGCAAATGATCTCGTGCTCATCGTCAGCGGCCGGGCCTCCTTCGAACTGGTCCAGAAGGCCGTGATGGCGGGCATCCCGATGCTCGGCGCCGTCTCGGCCCCCAGCTCGCTGGCCATCGATCTGGCCGCCGAATCCGGCCTCACCCTGGTCGGCTTCCTGCGCGGGGACACCATGAACATCTACTCCCGCTCGGACCGGCTGACCATCACCGACGAGGTCGCCGCCTATTGATCGTGACCCGAGGTCCGACTTACGGTTGCAGCACCAGATCCCTGGTTCGGCGATGAACGGAGAGACCGATGCGGATCACGGTAGATGGCAAATCCGGCGGACTACGCGTGCGGATGCGGTTCGAACAGCAGCGCAATCGCTGGCTCGCGGTTCGAATCATGTTGGGGGTATTGGCATTTCAGGGTGCAGTCGTCGGGCTGTGGGCGGTCTTGGCACCGCATTCCTGGTACACCAGCTTTCCAGGCTTCGGCATGCAGTGGATTTCCGCGGACGGCCCGTACAACCACCATCTGGCCTCCGATGTCGGCTCGTTCTTTCTGGCGCTGACCGCGGTGACACTGGCCGCGGCATTCCTCGGCGGCAGCGCACTCGCCCAGGTCGCGGGCCTCGGCTGGCTGGTCTTCGGCCTTCCGCACCTGATCTATCACGCCTTCCACAAACCCGCCGATATGGGCGGGGCCAGCTTCACCCTCAGTGTCATCGGTGCGGCGCTGATCGTCGCGCTCGGCCTGGCCCTGATCCTGGTCACCCCGCGAGGGCCACAACTGCGCGATCCCGCCCCGATCACCTTCCAACGCCCCCGCCGCCGCACGAACCGCTAGACCGCCGAAACAGTAACGCCCCACAGCGCATGCTGTGGGGCGTTTTCCGTGCGAAGTGGGCGCGTTCAGGACGCGTGCCAACCTCCGACCTCGGTCAAATGGTCGAGAGCCTGCACAACGGCCGGCGCACACAGGTGTCCGTCGTCCGGTCCGAGCCACGCCATCTCGGCGATCTCCGCCGCCGGAGCCGGCACGCCGTGACCGGGTGCGCGGAAGCAGTGCATCTCGACCAGCGTTCCGGGACGCCCGTGGGCGGGGGCAGTAATCGTCACCACGGGCGTGATCCGGTGCGCCTCCAATTCGACGCCGACTTCCTCGCGAACCTCCCGAACGAGCGCTCCCGCCAGGGTTTCTCCGGGTTCGGGCTTGCCGCCCGGCAGATAGAAGGCGTCGCGTCCCTCGGTCCGGACCGCGAGTAAGCGGCCGTTCTCGACGCACAGCCACGCCACCGACGTGAGCATTCGTTCTCCGATCATGGCCCGACTGACCCTTTCGAGCGACCTGCAAGCAATCGCTACGGACGACGTGTCAGTCCTTCAACGCTTCGAGCAACGCCGCACGCTGGCGGGCGCCGAGTCCACCGATGCGGCGGTCCTCGGGAATCTCCGCCTGGTCCATCAGCTTGGCCGCCTTGACCGGTCCGACACCGGGCAGCGCCTTGATCACGGCAGCAACCTTGGTCTTCTTGACCAGGTCATCGCTGTCGGCCTTCTTCAACAGGTCGGCGACCGAAACCTTGCCGGCCTTCACCTTGCCGATAAGTTCGGAGCGCGCCTTGCGGACCGCAGCCGCCTTGGCCAACGCCTCAGTGCGCTGTTCCGCGGTCATGGTAGGCAGTGCCATGTCTCCTCCGCTTTCACTCGTCACTCGAACATCTGGTTGACCGGACCGAGTAAACAGCACGACGAGCACCACACAAGCTCGACACACCGGGTTCGAACACCGAGAAATAGCGACAAGTTTTCTGAAACACCCCCGCCCCACCGGGCTGAAGACCCATGCGGACCAGGCGAAAAGGACAAAAGGAATCCACAAAGCTGCGGAGCCGGTAACACACGGAGGGTTTCTGGCGACACCAAAAGCAGACGCACAAGTGCGGGACAGAAGGTTCAACGGCGAACCAGGGAGTCAATGGTGATTCCGAGTCCGGGCGCGATCGGGCGTCACAGCGATGTGACAAGCGGTCGTCACCGTATCCAGAAGCACTAGCGCGCCAACAAGATAGCCGAGGGGGCGACGATCGGCCCGTTCGGTGCGCAATACAGTTCGACGAGTGCTGGCGCGGGGGGCCATCTGCGCCAGTACGTCCGCCCAGCCAACGGGATTCCATGTCACGCGATCACCGGACACTGCTACGCTCCGAATTAGAACACGTTTCAATTCGTGAGAGGTTTCCATGGCAGCCAAGATCCGCGATGTGATCGAGCAGTACGTGAAGTTGGTCGGTTCCGGCCCGACCGAGGCGATCGTCGACCTCTACGCACCCGATGCGGTGGTGGAGGATCCGATCGGCACCGAACCCAAGCGCGGGCACGACGCCATTCGCGAGTTCTACGAGGTGCTCGGAAACCTCGATCGGGAAACCGAGCTGCACGCGGATTCGGTTCGAATCGCAGGCAACCACGCCGCCTTCATGTTCACCCTCGTCACCAAATTCGGCGATCAGCGCTTCACCCTCTCGCCGATCGATGCGATGGACTTCGACGACGAGGGCAAGATCGTTGCCATGCGCGCCTACTGGAGCCAGGACGATATGCGCAACGAAGCGTCCTGAGTCCACACAGACCGCTGGTGCGGCAGCCGAATTCGGCTGCCGCACCAGTGTTTTCGATGATCAGGCGCTCGCGCGAGCCGACGCGAGCGGTTTCGGCCGCGCGACCGCGGCGAGGCTCGGGATGACATCGAAGACCGCGGCATGACCCGCGACCTCGAGTAGCCGATCCACGCAGCGCGGACCCGTGATCAACTGGAGTCGACGGCCGCTGTGGCCGAACCAGGATCGGGCCTCCATCAACACCCGCAGCCCAGCGACGCCGAAGAACGTCACCTGCGATAGGTCGATAACCACCACCGCGCCCGCCGTCGGCAGTGCCTCTAGCAGAGACTGCCGAAGGGCGTCGGCCGTCAGGTAGTCCATCTCGCCGCCGACGGCACACAAGGTGACCGAATCCACCGGCGGCGATACGACTACACACAGACGATCGGCGGACCGCTTCGGTCCGGATCCGTCCACGGCAGCGATCCGTTGATCTGAGGAAACTAGAACTGTCGACATGAGGACCTCGGTCCGTCGCATCCGCCGAACAGAAACCTTTGTCGGCGGGAACTTTTCGCCCCGATCATCCAAGGACCAGGACTGGGCTGGTTACTCAACCGTGACTTACGAGTACCCAAAGCGGCGGGCCGCTACACATCGAATGGGCCGGAAAAATCTCCGGCCCATTCGTGAACGTGTGCGTACTGCGGTGCTACGCCGACTTCTCCCGACGCTCGGCGCGCTGCGCCTTGCGCGGCACGATGGTCGGCAGCACATTGTCGTTGACGGTGTCGGCGTTCACGACCACCTTGGCGACGTCGTCGCGGCTGGGGATGTCGAACATCGCCAGCTGCAGGACCTCCTCCATGATGGCGCGCAGACCACGGGCGCCGGTGCCGCGCAGGATGGCCTGATCGGCGATCGCCTCCAGCGCGTCATCGGTGAACTCCAGGTCCACGCCGTCCATCTCGAACAGCCGCACGTACTGCTTCACCAGTGCGTTCTTCGGCTCGGAGAGGATCTTGACCAACGAGTCCTTATCCAGGTTCGTCACCGAGGCGACGACCGGGAGGCGGCCGATGAATTCCGGGATCAGACCGAATTTGATCAGATCCTCCGGCATCACCTCGGCGAAGTGGTCATCGGTATCGATCTCCGCCTTGGACCGCACCTCGGCGCCGAAGCCGATGCCACGGTGTCCGGTGCGATCGGAGATGATCTTCTCCAGCCCCGCGAACGCACCCGCAACGATGAAAAGCACGTTGGTGGTGTCGATCTGGATGAATTCCTGGTGCGGATGCTTGCGGCCGCCCTGCGGCGGCACACTCGCCTGCGTACCCTCCAGAATCTTCAGCAGCGCCTGCTGCACACCCTCACCGGAGACATCACGGGTGATCGACGGGTTCTCGCTCTTGCGGGCGATCTTGTCGACCTCATCGATGTAGATGATCCCGGTCTCGGCTCGCTTGACGTCGTAGTCCGCGGCCTGGATCAGCTTCAGCAGGATGTTCTCCACATCCTCACCGACATATCCGGCCTCGGTCAGCGCCGTCGCGTCGGCGATGGCGAACGGGACGTTGAGCATCTTGGCCAGCGTCTGCGCCAGGTAGGTCTTACCGCAGCCGGTGGGACCGAGCATCAGGATATTGGACTTGGCCAGTTCGACGGTCTCGCCGCGGCTGTCGCGACCCTTGTCGCCCGCCTGGATGCGCTTGTAGTGGTTGTAGACGGCCACCGCGAGGGTGCGCTTGGCGGTGTCCTGCCCGATCACGTAGTTCTCCAGGAAATCCCGGATCTCGGCAGGTTTGGGCAGCTCATCGAGTTTGACCTCGCTGGACTCGGCCAGCTCTTCCTCGATGATCTCGTTGCATAGATCGATGCACTCGTCGCAGATGTACACCCCTGGTCCCGCAATGAGCTTCTTGACCTGCTTCTGGCTCTTTCCGCAGAACGAGCACTTCAGCAGATCGCCGCCATCTCCGATGCGCGCCATCTCGTGGGTCCCTACTTCCTTGTCCGCGTGCAACCGTCTATCCAGGTTGCCAGCAATCCGCCACCCTCGGGTGTAATCACGAACACCTCGAGCGAATCCGACGGTACGAGCACTGCCGTCAACCGGGAGCAAAGGTCCCTAGGTCGACCGTACCCGGTGTGTGCGACGGAGGTCGACAACTCGAGCATGTTTCTCACGGGGGTCGTCCGAGTTCTTACCACTATGGAACACGTTCACCCCGATCGACGGCCATCCGATACTCCTGGCCGCCCGCCTCGGAAACCCTTCCGCCCGACACCCTTCCGGCCGGTCGGCTTCCCTGAAGCAGTCCGGCCGGGGCACATGCCGAGCGGCATGTGGCCCGGCCGGAATTTCCTGACATAGAGCAACTTACGAGCGATCGGCGCGCCGCATCCGGCGCGTCCGCCCTACTTCTGGGCGCTGAGCTTGCGGTAATCGAAGACCGTGTCGATGATCCCGTATTCCTTGGCGTCCTCGGCCGTCAGGATCTTGTCACGGTCGGTGTCCTTGCGGATGGTGTCCGCATCCTTACCGGTGTGACGTGCCAGCGTGGTCTCCATCAGGCGACGCATGCGCTCGATCTCGGCGGCCTGGATCTCCAGGTCCGAAACCTGCCCCTGGATGCCGCCCTCCAGCGACGGCTGGTGGATCAGCACGCGGGCGTTGGGCAGGCAGGCGCGCTTGCCGGGAGTACCGGCGGCGAGCAGCACGGCCGCGGCGGATGCGGCCTGACCCAGGCAGACGGTGGCCACATCGGCACGCACGTACTGCATCGTGTCGTAGATCGCCATCAGCGAGGTGAACGAACCACCGGGCGAGTTGATGTACATGGTGATGTCGCGATCGGGATCCAGCGACTCCAGCACCAGCAGCTGCGCCATGATGTCGTTGGCCGAGGCGTCGTCGACCTGCACGCCGAGGAAGATGATGCGCTCCTCGAACAGCTTGTTGTACGGGTTGGACTCCTTGACACCGAAGCTCGAGTGCTCGATGAACGAAGGCAGGATGTAGCGCGACTGCGGGCTCGCCGGGGCGGTGCCGCCGAGACCGGCGCGCGGGTCGAACAGATTGGCCATCTTCGTCTCCAAAGTCGTTGAGGGGGAACGGGGCAGCTCGGCAGCTAGTTACCCGCGCCGTTCGCCTGCGCCGCGTGGGTGATCACGCGGTCGATGAAGCCGTACTCGAGGGCCTGCTGCGCGGTGAACCAGCGGTCACGATCGGCGTCGATGGTGACCTGCTCGATCGGCTTGCCGGTGTGCAGCGACTGCAGCTCGTTGAGCTCACGCTTGGTGTGCGCGAACTGCTCGGCCATAATCGCGATATCGGCCGCGGAACCACCGATACCCGCCGACGGCTGGTGCATCATGATGCGTGCATGCGGCAGGGCGTACCGCTTGCCCTTGGTACCGGCGGTGAGCAGGAACTGACCCATCGATGCGGCCAAGCCCATGCCGTATGTGGCGATATCGCACTCGGCGAACTGCATGGTGTCGTAGATGGCCATACCCGCGGTCACCGAACCACCGGGCGAGTTGATGTAGAGCGCGATGTCGCGGGTGGGGTCCTCCGCCGTGAGCAGCAGGATCTGCGCGCACAGTTTGTTGGCGATGTCGTCGTCGACCTGAGTGCCGAGGAAGATGATGCGCTCACGCAGCAGGCGCTCGTACACCGAATCACTGAGGTTCAGACCAGCAGTCGCGGATGTCATGACGACCCCTGCCTTGTTCATTGTCACGGATACCTGCCTTCTCTTACCGGCTCGTTGCTGATACCGAACAGCCATCTCTGGTTCGCTTGTCACAAACATTAACGAAGCCGGGCGGCACCGAACTCCCGGTACCGCCCGTCTTCGCTCACAGCGCAATCTCGCTGACGCTCGATTGCACTGTGCGCGAGAGCGCACTGTGTTCTTGGTTCACTCGCTGCGCTCGCTCACAGCGCAATCACCAAACCACACGAGTCCAGATCACGCTGCTCCTCCATGGAATTATTCGGCGCTCGCGGCGGTGGTCTCTTCGGTGCCCTCCGGCTCGGAACCCTCAGGGGCACCGAACATTTCGGCGGTGTCCACGGCGTTGCCGTCGGAGTCGGTGACCTTCACCTTGCCGACCACACCGGCCAGCGCCTTACCGCGACGCACGTCCGCGAAGACCGCGCCGAGCTGGCCCGCCTGCTGCACCTGCTGGATGAACTGCTCGGGCGAGAGGCCGTAGCGCTGCGCCTGGAACAGGATCCGCTCGGTGAGCTCCTCCTGGCCGACCTGGGTGTTGTCCGCCTCGGCGATGGCGTCCAGCAGCAGCTGGGTCTTCACCGACTTCTCGGCGGACTCCTTGGTGTCCTTGTCGAATTCCTCGCGGCTGGAGCCCTGGGCCTCGAGCGCCTCGGCGAGCTTGGCCTCGTCGTGGTCGAAGCCGTGCACGGCATCGTGCACCACGGCGTCGATCTCGGCCTGCACGACCGCCTCCGGCAGCGGCACCTCGACCTGCTCGAGCAGGGTCTCGAGCACCTTGTCACGGATCTGACCGGCCTGCTCGACCTTCTTGACGCGCTCGACCCGGTTGCGCAGGTCTTCCTTCAGCTCGTCGAGGGTGTCGAATTCGCTGGCCAGCTGGGCGAAGTCGTCATCGGCCTCGGGCAGCTCGCGCTCCTTGACCGAGCGCACGGTGACGGTGATGACCGCCTCCTTGCCCGCGTGCTCACCGGCGACCAGGGTCGAGGTGAACTCCTTGGACTCGTCGACCGAAAGCCCGGTGAGCGCCTCGTCCAGGCCTTCGATCAGCTGACCGGAGCCGACCTCGTGGGACAGGCCGGTGGTGGCTGCCTCCGGCACGTCCTCGCCGTCGACGGTGGCCGACAGATCGATGGAGACGAAGTCGCCGTCCTGGACCGGCCGCTCGACGCCGGTCAGGGTGCCGAAGCGCTGGCGCAGCGACTGCAGCTGCTCCTCGATGTCTTCGTCGCCGATGGTGAACGAGTCGACGGTCACCTCGATGCCGTCGTAGGCGGGCAGGGCGATCTCCGGGCGCACGTCGACCTCGGCCGTGAACGCCAGCTCCTGGCCGTCCTCGATCTTGGTGATCTCGATCTCGGGCTGGCCGATGACCTTGACCTCGGAGGTGGTGACGGCCTCGCTGTAGCGACCGGGCAGCACGTCGTTGACGACCTGCTCGAGGATCGCGCCGCGGCCCAGGCGGGCCTCGATGAGCTTGGCCGGGGCCTTGCCCGGACGGAAGCCGGGGATGCGGACCTGGTTGGCCAGCGCCTTGTAGGCCTTGTCGAAGTCCGGCTTCAGCTCCTCGAAAGGCACCTCGACGTTGATCCGGACCCGGGTCGGGCTCAGCTGCTCGACGGTGCTCTTCACGGACATGCTCCTTGTTCGTTGGTTCTGGTCGACTTGCTTGTGGCCGACTTGCTGGGGGTAATCACGAGCGAAATCGCCGCACGGCTCAACGTGCGTATCTCGACCAGGTTAGTTGACCCGTCGCGGCGGGCTGCAGGCAGCACCACCGCCGCCGACCGCGCGTCGCGATTACTTGCCGACGCCGACCGCGTCGGTGACGAAGACCAGCGTTTCGTTGGGCTTGATGCCGTTGCCGCCCGCGCCGTAACCGAGGTTCGGCGGGATGATCAGCAGCCGCCGCGCACCCGCCTGCACGCCGACCAGCCCCTGCTCCCAACCCGGAATGACCTGTCCGGCACCGAGCGTCAGCTGGAAGGGCTTGCCGCGGTCGAACGAGCTGTCCAGCTTCTTCTTATCCGACCAGGTGATCAGCGTGTAGTTCATGGTAAGCGGCTGACCGGCGACCGCACCGGGACCGCTGCCCGCAACGAGATCCTTGACGAGGAGCTGGGTCGGCGGGGTGCAGGTGTCCGGGATGGTGATCTTCGGCGTCGCGCCGAAACCGCCCACCACCACGACGTCGTCGGCGGTGCATTCGGCGCCGGTGTTCTGCGCGGGCAGCTGACCGAAGGTGGGCTGCGCCGATGCCGCGGCGGCCGATGAGGTGGCCGCAGACGTGGTGGCGGACGAGCCCTTGTCATCATCCGAGCCACAGGCAGCCAGCGCGAATGTCGCCGCGGCGATGGTGCCGATACCGATGATCCTGCGCAGTGTTTGCATGCGGCGGACCATAATCCACCGCGACTCGCACGGCCCAACCACCCGCCGATAGCGCGACGACGGATGGCACCGGATCGGGTGACCTCCGGCACCAGACGGACCCGTCGTGGACGCGAGACCGTGAGAACCGATTGGCGCGCGCCCGCGTAGGTAGGCTGGCTGTGAATTCTCCATCCGGCGTTATCAATCGACGTCGGCAACCGCGCAGGACCCGGTAACCGGCGGTCCCTCCAGGTGCCGCCGCTGATGCCCGAGTGTGAGGAGAGTCGAGCATGACCCAGGTAGCCAGCGCCGGGGGCGATACCTCGGCCGACAATGTCGAAAGCGGCGGCGGCGCGACCGTCGCACCCCGGCCGTATCGGCTCGCTGAGGCGCCGGGACCGCTCGATCGCGCGGAACTGGAATCGCTCGACGCGTGGTGGCGGGCGGCGAATTATCTGGCGGTCGGCCAGATCTATCTGATGAGCAATCCGCTGCTGCGCGAACCGCTGCTGGCAGAACACATCAAGCCGCGGTTGCTCGGACATTTCGGCACCGTGCCCGGCCTCAATCTGGTCTGGGTACACGCCAATCGGGCGATTCGGCAGCGTGATCTCGATGCGGTCTTCGTGGCCGGGCCCGGACACGGCGGACCGGGGCCGAATGCCTGTGCGTGGCTGGAGGGGACTTATTCCGAGCTGTACAGCCATGTGCCGCAGGACGAGACCGGGATGGGCGCGCTGTTCGCCCAGTTCTCCTTCCCGGGCGGGGTACCGAGTCACTGTGCGCCGGAGACGCCCGGTTCCTTCCACGAGGGCGGTGAGCTGGGCTATTCGCTGCTGCACGCGTTCGGGGCGGCGCTGGACAATCCGGATCTGACGGTGTTCTGCGTGGTCGGCGACGGTGAGGCGGAGACCGGGCCGCTGGCCACCAGCTGGCATGCCAATAAATTCCTCAACCCGGCGCGCGACGGTGCGGTGCTGCCGATTCTCGCGTTGAATCAGTACAAGATCGCCAATCCGACCATCCTGGCGCGCATTTCGGAATCCGAATTGCTGACGCTGATGCGCGGATACGGCTATGAGCCGATCGTCGTCGCGGGCAGCGATCCCGCGAACGTGCACCAGGAAATGGCCATTGCTGTCGACACCGCTCTGGATCGCATCGCGGAGATTCAGCGGGCCGCACGCGCGGGGACCGATGGGGCGCGCCCGAGTTGGCCGATGATCGTGCTGCGCACCCCGAAGGGATGGACCTGCCCGCCGGTGGTCGACGGCGATCCGGTCGAGGGCACCTTCCGAGCACATCAGGTGCCGTTGGCGGCCGCGCGTACCCATGACGGACATCGGGCGGTGCTCGAACAGTGGTTGCGGTCGTATCAGCCGGAGGAGCTCTTCGATGAGTCGGGCAGGCCGGTAGCGGCGCTGCTCGAACTGGTGCCCGACGGTGATCGGCGGCTGAGCGCGAATCCAATTACCAACGGGGGCACGCTTGTTCGGGATCTGCGGCTGCCCGATTGGCGGTCCTATGGCGTCGAGGTGCGTAAGCCGGGCGCGACACAGCACGAGGCGACCCGGGTGCTCGGCGCCTGGCTGCGCGATGTCACCGCGCGCAATGCGGACAACTTCCTGACCTTCGCCCCCGACGAATTGGCGAGCAATCGGCTGCAGGACATTCTGCAGGTCACCGGTCGCAACTGGCAGGCCGAAATCGGCGAATTCGATGTGGATCTCGACCGCACCGGACGGGTGATCGAGGTGCTGTCCGAGCATATGTGTCAGGGGCTGCTCGAGGGATATCTGCTGACCGGCAGGCACGGGGTGTTCACCTGCTACGAGGCCTTCATCCACATCATCGACGCGATGTTCAATCAGCACGCCAAATGGCTGGACGCGAGTGCGGCGGTGCCATGGCGGCGACCCATCGCGAGCCTGAATTACCTTCTTTCATCACATGTTTGGCGACAGGACCACAATGGCTTCACCCATCAGGATCCCGGATTCCTCGATGTCGTGCTGAACAAGAAGCCATCGATCGTGCGGGTGTATCTGCCACCGGACGCGAATACGCTGCTGTCGACCTACGATCACTGTCTGCGTTCACGGCATTACGTCAATGTGGTGGTCGCCGGGAAACAGCCGCAGGCGGACTGGCTTTCGGTTTCCGATGCCGCGGTGCACTGTGCGCGCGGTGCCGGAATCTGGGGCTGGGCCGGACAGAACGACGATCTCGGCACCACGCCCGATGTCGTGCTCGCCTGCGCCGGAGATGTGCCGACGCTGGAAACGCTCGCGGCGGCGGCGATTCTGCGTGCACGCGTGCCGGAACTGCGTATGCGAGTGGTGAACGTGGTCGACCTGATGCGACTGCAACCATCGGACGAACATCCACACGGCCTGTCCGATAGCGAGTTCGACACCCTGTTCACCCGGGACCGGCCGGTGATATTCGCATTCCACGGGTACCCGTGGCTGATCCACCGACTCACCTACCAGCGCACCAACCACAGCGAGCTGCACGTGCGCGGATACAAGGAAAAGGGCACCACCACAACACCTTTCGACATGGTGATGCTCAACGATCTGGACCGGTACCACCTGGTTATGGATGTGATCGACCGGGTTCCGACCCTGCGGGAGAAGGCGGCAGGGCTGCGACAGGAGATGGTCGACGCTCGTTGGAATGCCCGCGCCTGGACTCGCGAACACGGCGAGGACATTCCAGCGGTCGCCGAATGGACCTGGCCGAACCTCAGTCTCTGATAAGCCCCGCGAAACTTCCTTGCGTGCGGTGTGCGGCTCGGCGACGATCGCAAGATGCTGTTGACGATCACCTGCACACCGCCGGAGGGCGCGGCCTGGCCCGCGACCGATCTGGGCTTCTTGCTGCACAAGAACCCGGACCGGGTGCAGGCGTTCGAGCAGTCCTATGGCACCGCGCATGTGGTGTACCCGGAGGCCACCGCGGCGCGGTGTACGGCGGCGCTGCTATTGGAGGTGGATCCGATTCGGTTGGTGCGCGGGCGATCGCGCAGCACACCGGATTTCAGTCTCGGGCAGTATGTCAACGATCGGCCGTATGCCGCGTCGTCGCTGCTGTCGGTGGCACTCGGCGCGGTCTTCCGCACGGCACTGCACGGACGTTGCGATCAGCGGCCCGAGTTGGCGCAGACGGCACTGCCCTTGCGGATCGTGTTGCCGGCGGTGCCGTGCAAGGGCGGACCGGAGGCGGCCGAGCGGGTCTTCGCGCCGCTCGGCTGGACCGTGATCGCCGAACCACTCCCCCTCGATCCGGCCTTTCCGGAGTGGGGCGATTCGCATTATGTGCGACTGGAGCTCGCCGGAACCATCCGCCTTGCCGACGCCCTCGCGCACCTGTATGTCCTGCTGCCGGTGCTCGACGGCGCCAAGCACTACTGGTTGGCCGCCGACGAGGTCGACAAACTCATTCGCGCGGGGGCCGGGTGGCTGGCCGAGCATCCGGAACGCGGCTGGATCACGCGGCGCTACCTGGCGCGACGTCAGTCGCTGGTGCGCACCGCGCTGGCGCGGCTGGCAGAGGTGGACGATGTGGAGGCCGAGGAGCTCGATGCGGTCGAGGAGGGGGGCGACGAGGCGCTGGAAGCGACTGACGGCGCGGCGGTCGCAGCCGATTGGTCGGACAGTGGACCCGAGGCCGTGGGCGATAACGCCGGACCCGGTGTTCCGGCAGCGACCCGGTCGACCGAGATCTCGGCGGCAGCGGCCGCGGAGTCGGAAGCCACGTCGGCACACGCGACGGCTGCAGAGCCAGCGGCGACCGAGGACGAAGAGCGGGCACCGTCGTTGGCGGTCATACGAAGGGCCGCGGTGCTGGCCGCGCTGCGGGACGTCGGGGCGCATCGGGTGCTCGATCTCGGCTGCGGCGAGGGTGCATTGTTGCGGGAACTACTGGCCGACAAGGGCTTTACCGAAGTTGTCGGCGTCGACGTATCGATGCGCGCCTTGAACATCACCAAGCGGCGGTTGCGGCTGGATCGGATGCCGGAGCGAGTCGCGCAGCGTTTGACGTTGCTGCAGGGTGCGTTGACGTATACCGATGCGCGGTTGCGCGGATACGACGCTGCCGTGCTGATGGAGGTTGTCGAGCACGTCGACGAGCCGCGGTTGGGTGCGCTCGAATACTCGATATTCGCTTCTGCCGCACCGGTTTCCCTAGTAGTGACGACGCCGAATGCCGAGCACAATGTGGTGTACGAGACGCTGCCCGCCGGCAAGTTCCGGCACTCCGATCACCGCTTCGAATGGACCCGTGCGGAATTCACGGATTGGGGCTCTCGCGTGGCCGAACAGTATGGCTACGCGGTGCTCTTCGTGCCCGTCGGTGTCGAACATCCCCAATTCGGCCCACCCACGCAAATGGCCCTGTTCACCAAGGCCACAACCGACAGCAGTGCGAGAGGAGCCGCGTGATGACCGAGCTATCCGTCCCGGAGCTCTCCCTCGTCGTGCTGATCGGCAGTACCGGATCCGGTAAATCGACGTTCGCGCGCAAGCACTTTCGGCATACCGCGATCGTCTCCTCGGATGCCTGTCGCGGCATTGTCAGCGATGACGAGAACGATCAGTCGTCGACGCCGGACGCATTCGCACTGCTGCACCACATCGCCGGTATCCGGCTGCGGCGCGGCCTGCGCACCGTCATCGACGCCACCAATGTCCAGCCCAAGGCGCGTCAGGAACTGATCGCGGTGGCGCGAGCCCACGACGTGCTACCGGTGGCGATCGTGCTCGACGTGTCCGATGACGTTTGCTTCGAACGTAATACGCAACGCGCGGACCGGGCGCACCTGGCCAGGCACGTGGTGTCCCGGCAGCAGCGCGAACTGCGCCGCGGCCTGCGCGGTCTGGAACGCGAGGGCTTCCGGAAGGTGTACATACTGCGTGGCGTCGAGGAGATCGAGTCGGCGACCATTGCCGACGAGAAGGCCTGGAGCGATAAGCGTGAACTCACCGGACCGTTCGATGTGATCGGCGACGTGCACGGCTGCCGCGCCGAATTGGAGACGCTGCTCGGCGAACTCGGCTACGAACTGGCGCGAGACGATGCGGGCCGGGCTGTCGGCGCGAGTCACCCGGCCGGGCGCACCGCGGTGTTCGTCGGCGATCTGGTCGATCGCGGACCGGATACCCCGGGTGTGCTGCGACTTGTCATGGGGATGGTGCGCGCGGGAACGGCGTTGTGTGTCACCGGAAATCACGAGAACAAGCTGGTGCGCGCACTCGACGGCAAGAAGGTGCGTATCGCGCACGGCCTCGCGGAATCGCTGGCCCAGCTGGAGACCGAGGACGAGGATTTCCGCAAGGCGGCGCTGGACTTCTGCCGCGGACTGATCAGCCACTACGTGCTCGACGGCGGCCGCCTCGTGGTCGCGCACGCCGGGCTCAAGCAGGAGTACCACGGGCGTGCGTCGGGCCGGGTGCGCGCCTTCGCGATGTACGGCGAATCCACCGGGGAGACAGACGAATACGGTCTGCCGGTGCGTTATCCGTGGGCCGAGGATTACCGCGGCCGCGCCACCGTGCTGTACGGCCACACGCCGGTGACGGATCTGCGCTGGGTGAACAACACACTCTGCCTGGACACCGGTGTCGTCTTCGGCGGCAAGCTCTCAGCTTTGCGCTATCCGGAGCGCGTGCCGGTTTCGGTTCCGGCCGAACGGGTTTGGTACGAGCCGGTGCGTCCGCTGCAGGCCACCACCATGGCGACGCCCGGCGGGGTAACGCACCGCGATCCCGGCGTGCTCGATCTGGACGATGTGATGGGCCGGCGGGTAGTGGAGACCCGTCAGCACGGCCGCGTCGGCGTGCAGGAGGAAAACGCCGGGGCCGCATTGGAAGTGATGAGCCGCTTCGCCATCGATCCGCGCTGGCTGGTGTACCTGCCGCCGACCATGGCGCCGTGTGCGACCACCCAGCTGGACGGCCACCTCGAACATCCCGCCGAGGCCTTCGACTACTACCGGTCCGAGGGTGTGCGACGCGTGGTGTGCGAGGAGAAGCACATGGGCTCGCGCGCAATCGTCCTCGTGACGCGCTCGGCGCAGGCCGCGGCCGATCGGTTCGGCGTCGACGACGGCAGCACCGGTGCGCTCTACACCCGCACCGGGCGTCCGTTCTTCGATGACACCGGGCGGACCGAGGAGTTACTCGCCCGGGTGCGAGCGGCGGCCGAAACAGCGGGCCTGTTCGAGGAATTGAACACCGAATGGCTGCTGCTCGATGCCGAGCTGATGCCGTGGTCGGCCAAAGCCGTTGGCCTGCTGCGTAATCAGTATGCCGCGGTCGGTGCGGCCGCCCGTGCCGCACTCGGCACCGCGACCGATCTGCTGACTGCCGCCGCCGCCCGCGGCTTGGATGTCACCGATCTCGCGGAACGTACCGCCGCACGCAAGACCGACGCGGCGGCCTTCACCACCGCCTACGGCCGCTACTGCTGGCCGGTGGACGGCCTGGCCGGTCTGCGGATCGCGCCGTTCCAAGTCCTGGCCGGTGCGGGCATCAATTATGCGGTGCGCGACCATGATTGGCATCTGTCGACGATCGACCGGCTGGTCGCCGCCGACGCCGACCTGTTCACCCCGACCGGCCGGAGGATCGTCGATCTGACCGATCCGGACAGCGAAGCCGCCGCCACCAACTGGTGGACCGAGCTGACCACGGCGGGCGGCGAGGGCATGGTGGTGAAGCCGTACGACGCGATGGTCCGTAGCGAAGGCGACCGCCTGGTCCAGCCGGGCGTGAAATGCCGCGGCCCCGAATACCTCCGGATCATCTACGGTCCGGAGTACCTGCGCGAGGACAACCTGCGCAGGTTGCGCACCCGAGGTCTGGGCCGCAAGCGCTCGATGGCCCTGCGCGAGTACGCACTGGGCCTGGAAGCGCTGGACCGTTTCGTCGCAGGCGAACCGCTGTGGCGCGTGCACGAAGCGGTGTTCGCGGTCCTCGCCCTCGAATCGGAGCCGGTCGACCCACGCCTCTGAAAGATCACGCCCGCGGCCGGTACCTGGTCATGGCTCGACCACCCGGCCGTGGGCGGACCCTTCGATGAGCTCCACGTAGGCCCGGACAACATCGGCGACCGGAGTACCCGCAGAACAGTCACGCCCGAGCGCGGTGAGGGTCTCCGAGATCCAGCCCGGACTCACCGAATTCAAGCGGATTCCGCGCGGCAGCTCGAGTGCCGCCGTGGGCACGAAGCCGCCGAGGCCCGCATTGACCGCGGCCGCGAAGGACAGGCCCGGCTCGGAGAAGGTCGAGATGCCATTGGTGAGCGTGATGGATCCGGCGTCGTTGAGGTGCCGGATGGCGTGGCGGACCAGGTGAATTTGGCCGAGGAATTTGCCTTCCAGACCGAGGAAGTACTCGTCGTCGGTCGAGTCGGCGAGTTCGGCGAGTTGACCGCTGGCGGCTACGGCGACGATCGCGTCGACATTGTCCACGGCGTCGAATAATGCGGCGATCGACGCGGGATCGGCCAGATCGACCTGGACCGGTCCGCGCCGTGAAGCGCGAACAACCTGATAATCCGGCTTCTCCTCGAGTGCATCGACGAGGGCCGATCCGATGGTTCCGGTGGCACCGATCACAACAATCTTCACAAGTTGGCCCAACCTTGTCGGGCCGCCCGCTATTCCGCCCACATAACCGGACTCAGCGCTCCGGCGGCTTCAGGCCCAGCGAACGGATGAGATGGCGAATCTCGTTGCGGTAGAGCTTTTCCGGATCGGTGGTCTGAGAGCGCAGGTGGCCGAGGATTTCCAGGGAGACCAGGCCGTGCAGGTGGCCCCAGATGCGCAGGGCGATCGCGACCGCGGCGGGTGGTAGGCCTGGGAACTCCGCCTTCACCTCCTCGACGAGTTTCGGTTCGAAGTCCGACCACTCGAAACCGTTGTCCGCGTACAGGTTTTCGGCGTGTGGCCACGCGCCTGCGGCCAAACCGGTCAAACCGGCGCACACTCGGTGCTCCGCGTCCGGGGCCGCACCGCCCTCGGGCGGCTCGTAGTTGGGCAACGGATCGCCGTAGATGAGGCGAAACCCGGCTGGGTTCGCCAAGGCCCAGTCACGAAACGCGCAAGCCCACGCGAGGATTCGGCCGGAGGCATCGGTTGCGGGACGGGCATCGCGGGCTGCCTCGACCGCATCGGCGAGTTCGGAGTACACGTCGTTGATCAGCGCGGTGATCAGGTCATCGCGGGTCGGGAAATAGCTGTAGACGGCGTTCGCGGTCATTCCCATGTCGCGCGCGATCGCCCGCAGCGTGATGGCGCCCGGTCCGCCCTCGGCCATCAACCGGAGCGCGACCTGCTTGATCTCCGCTGTCGTCTCGGAGCGTCGTAACTCCCGCCGGCTCGGCGTCGCAGTGCCCACGGCGGCAACTCTACAGCGGCGTGAGAAAACTTGACATTGCACAAATACTTCACGGCGTATAGTTTTTACACGCCGTATCATCCAGTTCGAGGAGAACCATGTTCATCGGAATCGTCGGCGCGACCGGCAATATCGGCCAGCGGGTACTCACCGAGGCCGTCGCCCGCGGCCACCACGTCACGGCGTTCACCAGGGACGCCGGCCAGATCACCACCAGCCAGCCGAACGTCACCTGGCGCAGCCTCGACATCTTCGACAGCGCGGCCATTGCCGCGGCCCTCCCAGGCATGGACGTTCTGATCAGCTGCTACCAACCGGGAAATGCGGCAGCGGATTTCGATGACACCGTCGCGCGCTCCATCGCCGATCCGACGGTCTACGCGAGTGCCGCTCGCTCACTGCTCGATGCACTGCACACGCACCCGCGCACACGGCTGATCGTCGTCGGCGGCGCGGGGAGTCTGGAGTACGAGCCCGGCCGAGTCACCGCCGATGACGACCGACGCCTCGCCGATACCCTCGAAGGACTCGGCCTCCCCCGCGAGTACGCCGCCGCGGTACGCGGCCACCGCGCCGCCCTCGATATCCTGCGCACCTCGAATCGGCTCTGGACCTACCTCAGCCCGGCCGAACTGATCGCCCCCGGCGAACGCACCGGCCGCTACCGCGTCGGCGGCGACCAGCCGGTCCGCGATACCGACGGCCACAGCCGCATTTCCATCGAAGACACCGCGGTCGCCCTACTCGACGAGGCAGAACTGCCACGATTTATCCAGCGCCGCTTCACTATCGGATATTGACCCGATGCTCCCGCAGCGATATTCGTTGCGGGAGTTCAGCTTTCGTTTTTCAACTTGCGCCAACCGCCCGCGCGGTTGTTGGCGATGATCTGCTCGAACATCGAGAGAAGGGCTGGGGTGTTCAGCTTTTCGCCTTCGTGGATTGCCACGGTGCGCCCGGTCTTGTTCTCGTGGCCGCCGGTGATGATGCCCTCGGGGTCCGGCACGATGCCGCCGTCGTAGAGGAATACATTCACGTGGGTCTTCGCCGCGAGGAGGGCACAGATATTGCCGTCCAGTACGAAGTACGGCTGGACGGTGCGTTTGATGGTCTCGACGACCTCGGGATCGGCGGCATGCACCAGCTCGCGCACCTCATGGCAGATGGCCTGCTGCCACTCGGGCAGCGGGTCGATGTAGGCGTCGACGCGCGGGTCCTTCCGATAGGGCATGCGACCGATCCAAGCACAATCCGCGCCTGATCACGCACGATTTCTGCCGACCCGATGATCGCGCGCCGAACCCACCGATCGACCCATCGCGCAAGCGACCGTCACCAAACTGTATCGGCTCATCGGCGAACCGGAACCGGAGTTCGCGTGGGTCCGTTGATCGCCGGCTGAGCGACAGCCGCACCCCTGGTCCATGGGGTGCGGCCGCCGGCATATCGCGCACGCTGACCGGCCGGGCAACGCTCAGGTCAGTCGCGCGGCCAGACGTGACGCGTTCATATGCGCGATGGCTTCGATGCTGACCATCGGGTTCACCCCCGACGAGGTCGGGAAGCAAGAGGCGTCGGCGACAACGACATTCGGCACATCCCAGACCACGCCGTCCGGATCGGTGGCCGAATCCGCGCGCGTGCCGCCCATGCGTGCCGAGCCCATGATGTGCAGTGCACCCATCGCGCAGCGGCCGGGATCGTAACCGGCACGCAGACATTCGGCGACGAAGGTGTCGTGTGAACCTGCGGCACCGGGTTCGTAGACCGGACCCGACTGGTGCCCGGAGAAAATGCGGAGGGCACCCGCGGCTTCCAAAATCTTTGCCGCACCCGCGATTCCGGCATGCATATGCGCCTGGTCGTATCCGGACAGGCGGTAGCGGACCACCGCATCGCCCGCACGGTCGACCGATACCGTGCCGTGGTCGCGGTCACGGGTGATCACTCCGACAGCGACGGTGCGCGCGAGGTTGTGCATGATCGCCCGATGCTGCGCCGCGCCGGTCCAATTCAGAAACCCGACCGTCATACCGGGCGTCAACGGCCCGGTCTCATAGATCACGCCGTACCCGTGGCCGTCGAGGTCACGATGCTCGGAGGAGTACCGCGTCTGCATGCCGCCCTCCCACGGCCGGATCTGCTCGTCGAAGGTGCCGAAGACCGCGGTGGCCGGATGCAGTCGCAGGTAACGGCCGATATTCCGGCCGGATATGCCGGAGCGGCGCAGGAGCGCCGGTGTCTGGATCGCACCCGCCGCGACGACCACCGCGCGGGCTCGGATGGTGACCGCGTCGCCCTGCGACGTAACGGCCTCGACCCCACTGGCGCCGCCCTCGCGCAGCGTGATCGTGCGCACCTCGGTATCGATCAGCAGCCTGGCGCCGTGCTCGGCGGCATCCGCGAGCCAGGTCTTGGTCACCGACCGTTTCGCACCGATACGGCATCCGAAACCGCAACGGCCGCATTCGATTCCGGCATCACAATCGCCTACATTGCGCGGCATCGCATCGACATGCCAATCCAGTGCGCGCAGGCCGCGTTCCAGGACGGTGTCACGTCCGGAGGCACCGGAGTGGTCGCCATTGACACCGAGCCTGGCCACCACCGCGTCCAGTGCCTCGGTGTACTCGTCGGCCGCGAACTGCTTGGCGCCCAGGCTCGCCCATTCCTCGCGCACATCGTCCGGCGTGCGAAACGAGGTGGTCCAGTTGACCACTGTGCCGCCGCCGAGGCACGATCCGGCGACCAGGCCGAGCTGCCCCTCCTGCGTGGTCGCCGGGCCCGGGGCGTACAGGTTCAGCAGTCCGGCGAGTTCGCCGGAGCCGAAGTCCGCGTCGTCGTAGTACCCGCCTCGTTCGACGACCACGACATCCAGCCCGGCCGCCGCGAGCACCGCCGCCGCCGTGCCACCGCCCGCACCGGAGCCGGCCACCACCACATCGCAGTCGAGCGTCGTATCGCTGGTCGGTCGCACCGGAGCCAGAGCGGGCTTCGGCGCATCGGCGAATGCGCCGAGCGGACCCGGAAATCCCATCTCCTGCCAGGCCGGATTGGTCCCGGTCGAGCCCGGCGCCGCGTAGTAGGCCGTCAACGACGCACCCTTGAGTGCCTGGAAGACCGCGCGCTTGCGGCCCAGCCGGGAGCTGCCGAGCCGCACCATGGCCTGTTCGCGTTCGTCCTGGGTGAGATCGGCGAACCTGCGCGGACCCGCCCCGATCAGCAGCCCGAAGCCACGGGAATTCCATACGCGCAGTAGGGTTTCGAAGGCGCGACGCTCCGCGGCACTCGGGTTCCGTGCGAGCAACTGCTCGACGGCATCGATGGCTCCCAGCCGCGACGCGGACGGCAGCTCCGCACCGTCCCCCGGCGCGAAGGTGTCACAGATCAGTCCGAGCGTCGTGCGCTCGGCGAGGGTCAACGCCATCGTTCTCCTACCCGGAAACAGAACGGTCATTAACTTAACCCATTCGCGTCGAATCCGCCGACGATCAGGAGACAGCGAAAAGGATCCGGAAGGTCGCACCCGCGCCGGGCGTGCGCAACAGCTGGATCCGGGCGCCGTGCGCGCCCAGGATCGCATCGGCAATGGCGAGTCCTAGTCCCGAACCGCCGGTGCGGGAACGCGATTCCGCGGCCCGGTAGAAGCGATCGAAGATGCGCGGGGCGTTCTCCGGCGCGATGCCGGGTCCGTCGTCGTGCACATCGAGTACGCCGAACTCGGACACGTCGGGCAGTACCGCACCCGCTTCGGCGGCGACCGGATCGGTCAACGCGGCCGCGGCTCTGATCCCGACGGTGACGGTGATCGACGCCTCGGATGGCGTATGCACCAGGGCGTTATTGACCAGATTCGTCACGACCTGCCGCAATCGATGCTCGTCCCCGACCACCCGAACCGGATCATCCGAACTCTCCAGACCGATGTCCCGATCCGGGGCTCGGGTAGCGGCATCGCGCACCACTTCCATCGCGAGCGCCACCAGATCGAGCTCCGCTAGATCCAGCGCCCGTTCCTGATCGGATTTGGCCAGCAGCAACAGGTCGTCGACGAGCACCCCCATCCGGATCGCCTCGCCCTCGATCCGGCTCATCATCTCGCGCACGCCCACCTCGTCGGACGCACCGCCGCGCCGATACAGCTCGGCGTAGCCGCGCACGGAGGTCAGCGGGGTGCGCAGTTCATGGGAGGCGTCGGCGATGAACGCCCGCATCCGCTGCTCGGAATCGGCGAGCTGGCGCAGTGCCGTGGAAAGCCGGGTGACCATCACATTGAACGCGGTGCCGAGCCGGCCGACCTCGGTATGCGGATCGGTCTGTGCGACACGGCGATCCAGATCTCCGGCGGCGATCGCCTCGGCCGTGTGCTCGATCCTGGTCAGCGGTCGCAGGCCGATGCGCACCAGGACCGCCGCGATCACGCAGATGGCGAGCAGCAGCGTCGCACCGGCCGCCAATTCGATCGTGCGGAGGTTGCCGGTGGTCGCCTCGGTGGTCGCCAGCGACATCGCGATCGCGACGGTACCGCCGTCGGGCTGCCATTCGGTCGCGGGCTGCACGACAGTGCGCACCCGCCAACGGATATCGCTCTTCTGGTCACCGACCGTGAACGCGGTATTCGGGCGGGCGCGCACCGATGCCGCATCCATCGCGGGCAGCGCGGGCACGGTGCTCAGCTGGGCCGGTGCGCCGAGCTTGCCGATCTGATGCCCGCCGACATCGAAGAACATGAGCCGGAAGTCCGACGGCAACTGCTCGTACTCCGGCGGCCCGGAGGGCGGGGGCGGCGGCGGCCGCTTGGTCGAAGTCATATCGCTGGCAACGCGATTCAGCTGGTCGTCCACCCGATCGAGCAGCGCGCGATCCAGCATGGTCACGCTGAGCAGCCCGAAAACGGCCATTCCGATACCGGCGATCGCGACGAGGGCCAGCAGCAGCCGGGTGCGTAAGGTCAACCGGCGAGCCCGATTCCACACCCGGCGCCCGTTCATGACTGCGCCTCGCCGGCGCTCGGCTCCGCCATAACCGAGCGGTGCCCGGCTGTGTTGATCGTTCGCTCGCCACGCTCGCTCACGAACGCCCGCCGCCGAGGCGCAGGGTGTAGCCGACACCGCGAATCGTGTGGATCAGCGGCGGATTCCGCGCATCGACCTTGCGCCGGAGCTGGCTGATGAAGGTCTCCACGACTCGCCCGTCGCGCCCGGTGTCCGCACTCCACACCCGATCGATGATCTGCTGCTTGCTGACCACCTTCTCGGCATTGACCACCAAATACTGCAGCAGGCTGAATTCGGTGGCCGACAGCCAGATCTCGGTGCCCGCTCGGTATGCCGCGTGCGCATCGACGTCCAGTTCCAGGTCCGCATACTTCAGCACCCGAGCGTCGCCGGACTCCGGGCCGCGCGTGCGCCGCAGGATCGCGCGCAGCCGCAGCAGGACCTCCTCGATGCTGAACGGCTTGGTCACATAGTCGTCGCCACCGGCGGCCAGCCCGGCGATCCGATCCTCGACCGCGTCCCGGGACGTCAGGAACAACACCGGCACCTGATTGTCGGACTCCCGCAGCCGCCGCGCCACCGCGTAGCCGTCCAGATCCGGCAGCATCACGTCCAGCACCACGATGTCCGGCGGATGCGCCGCGGCCTCGGCCAGCGCGGCGTACCCGCTCGCGGCGGTATGCACGTCGAATCCGCTCATCCGCAGCGCGGCGGAGAGCAGGTCCAGAATGTTGGGCTCATCGTCGACCACGAGAACGGTCGCGGCCGGTGACGTGTCACGGTCGGGCACTCCTACACACTATGCCGCACCGTCCACCGGGCCGGCCCGCAACATCGCGCCTATCGCTTTCGCCGGTCAGCGGCCGCGCTCGGGGGTCGGTCTGCGCCGCGCACGTGTCGGTCGACGCGCGGCCGCATTCGTGACGTCGCCGCGCCGGTCCGCGGGCACGAAGGTGATGATGTCGGCTCGCGATGTGATCATCAGCTTCTGGAAGATCGAAACCATCTGTGCGTCTATGGTCTTGAACGAATTGCCGCGACTGGCCGCGATCGCCGTATTGGTCCAGCCCGCCGCCGCGAGCGTGGCCACCTCCTGTTCGGCGGTCGAGAGTTCCTGCCAGGGTGACGGGCGGTCGCGCCGGATGGGATGGTCCACCTCCAGCTGGTCCATCGACAACGTGCCCAACGCGAGCCGTGCCACCTCACCGTGCTCCGGCCGCAGCATGGCACCCTCGCGCCGAGTGGCTTCGAACAGTTGGTGTCCGAGCACATCCCGTGCGATGTCGATAGCGTTGTCGGTTTCGGTTTCGAATGGCACCAAGTTCGCTATGTTCACGCCCAAGCGCTGCCGCCAGGTGGCGACTCCGCCGCCCAGCAGTGCGATTTCGGTGGCCCCCGCAAGCACCTGGTCCGAGACGGCACCGTCCGCGGTCCGCGCATCACCCGACATGCGCGCGAGCGTCCACATCCGGATGTGCACCGCCCAGAGGGCACCCCATTGGTCACGCATCGCGACCTGATCCGCCAACGCGGAGCGACCGACGGCGAGCGCTTCCTCGGGGTCACCATGTTTGGTCAGGGCAATCGCCCACGCCAATTCGGCCCAGGATTTCGCCCAGCGCGCCCCCGCCGCAACGGCGTTGTCGAGATGACGCCGGGCAATCTCCATGGCCTGCACAGGGGTGCCACAGAAACCGGCGGCCAGTGCCTCGAACAGCTCGCTCATGGCCGCACCACCGAGATCGCCACCAGCGGCGAACTTCTGGCGAGCGCTCCCGAGCACCGCTACCGCGCGCGCGTCGCCCTGCACCAGCATCAGTTCGCTACCGCGCGTGAACTCGACGGGTGCGGGCAGACCGAGATCACGCTCGAAGGTATGGCGCCAGTTCGCCCGTGCCGCCGGATCTGTCACGCACGCGGCGACGCACTCCTCGAGCATCCGCTCGGCGTCGTCGTGCACCCCCTGGCACATGCTGATCCAGCCGATCAGGGCCATTGCCGATATCTGGAGTTCGACGGGCTGTGGGTCGAGTTCGCGCGTCGCCGCCAGCGTTCGCTCGGCCCATCGCCGAGACTCGCGCAGCGACCCCTTGATGAAGGGAACCCGCAATGAGATCAAGCCGACGACGATTTCCAGCCCGATCACCGATTCCCCCGGGGTGGTGAGACTTCCGTCGATCGCGCAGAGCAGGTTGTCCCAAGCCGCCCGCGCCCAATCGAGCAGATCCTGCTCCGCAGGGCTGCACCATTCGGCGCAGGCCCGCATGACTTCGTCGCGGTAGTAGCGCCGATGCCGGGCGGTCAGCCGCTCCCATTCGGCGCCGGCCGCGCGCTCGCGCAATCGCTGCTGAGCGAATACGCGGAAGCTCTCCAAGAGTGAGTAACGGACCGTATCGGAAGTCAGGTGGACCGACACCAGAGACTGATCCGCCAAACGCTCCAAGAGACCCTCGACCTCGTCCGTCGCGATGCTGACGCGCAGGTCACCGCCGCCGATGTCGAGATCGGCGCAGACGCCCTCGATCGCATCCAGTTCCGCACCGACATCGAGCACGGACGTATCGGCTTCATCGTCGGGATCCACGTCGTACCCCGCGGCGAAGACCGACATCCGATCAAAAAGCAGGCGTTCCTGGTCCGTGCACAGGTCGTAGGACCATGCGATGACATCCCGGATGCCCTGATGCCGTTCCTCGGTGCCGACGCGTGGACCGGGCGACCACCGCAGGCGCCGATCGCCGGCCTCGCCGCTGAGGTCGCGCAGAATCATGCGCAACGGTTGGCGCCGTAGGCGGGCAGCGGCCAGCCGGATGTAGAGCGGGTGGTTGTCCACATGCCTGCAGATCGAATCGGCCAGCGCGAGTTGATCATCGGCGATGGCACGCCCGGTGAGCTCCGCTCGCTTACGGAACAGTCGCAGCGCCTGTTCTCGCGGCAAGGAACCGAGCGGCACCAATTGCTCATCGACCCAGCCGACCGCCTCGCGACTGGTCGCCAGCACCGTCAACCCCGGCACCGCGTCGAGTAGGTCGGAGATCAATCGCCCGGCGCCGTCGAGGACGTGCTCACAATTGTCCATCACCAGGATCGTCTGCAGTCGGTGGCCCACGGCGTCGGAACGAGTGAGGGTGTCGACCAGCGCGGCCCATACCGATCGATCGGAGAAGTCGGCGTCGACGATCGCCTGCGCGACCTCGTCCTCGACCGCTGATATATCCGCCCCGCTCGCCAGCCGGGCCAGCCGGACCCAATGGACGGGAACCCGACGAGCCTTGTGGTAGCGGTGCACCGCCTCGGTGGCAAGGCGAGTCTTGCCGATACCACCCGAACCGATCAAGGTGATCAGACGCGCCGAATCCAGCAGCAACTCCGCGATCTTGTCCAGCTCCCGTTCGCGTCCGACGAAATCACTGGCGGTTGACGGCAGCGATCCGAGGCTCGATGAATATCGCCCGGTCATGGTGAGCACACTAGTCATCCGGTATCTGAAACATTCGTCGTTGCACCCGATGTACGTGACCTACCTATGTCAGGAAGCTGAGACCAGCGAATTCACCATCGGAAGGATTTCACGTGCGCGGAATTCAGATACTCGGCGCCGGCGAGTGTGGCCTCCCGCTGGCACTGCGGCTGCGGCACAGCGGCATCCCGGTCACCCTGGTGACCGATCGCGACGCGGCCGCGGTGCTGTCCGGCTCGGTGACCAGCACCCAGGTGAAGTTCGGGCCGACGTTGGACCTCGAATCTCGAGCGGGGCTGGGTATTTGGCGCTCGATTGCGCCCCGGATCCTAGGCATCCGGTTCAGCTTGGTCATCGACCGCAACGTGGTGTCCGGGTGGGCCGGACGCTTCAGCGAACCAGCGCAGAGTGTCGACCAGCGGACGGTGTTCGCGCGCTGGCTTGCCGACTTCGCGGCTGCGGGCGGCGATCTGGAGATCGCACAACTGTCTGTGCCGCAACTGGATCGGCGGACCGCCGCATACGATCTGACTGTCGTCACTCGAGCATCGCGGGAGCTCGCCGCATACTTTCCCGCCGACCCGAGCTGGTCGGTTCCGGCCGAGCCGATGCGTCGACTGGCGGTGCTGTACCTCGACGGGGTCGAGCCCGATCCGGATGGCCTCGGAACCTACACGGCCCTTCCCGGCCACGGCGAAATCATCTCCTATCCGGGCCTGACCGGTCCTCCCGGGCAGGAGAGGCGTTGCGAAATACTGCTTTTCGAGGGATTGCCCGACGGCGGACTGGATGTTTTCGCGCACACGGTCCCGGCCGAGCGGCTGCCGCGCGCTGTACAACTCTTGCAACAGTATCTGCCTGCGGCACTTGCCGATCGGTATCGCAATGCCGAATTGACCGACGGTGGCGCGACTCTGGTCGGCGCCGTACCGCCGACCATGCGCGAGCCGATCGGCACACTGCCCTCCGGCACCCTCGTGCTGGGCGGCGGCGATGTCGTGTGCCGGATGGATCCCGGCGGTGCGCAGGGCGCCAACAGCGCCGCACACTGCGCCGCCCAGTACAGCGCGGCGATTCTGGACAATCTCACCGGCCCGTTCGACCGGGCCTGGATGACCTCGGCGGCACAGCCGTGGCTGACCGCGATCGCCCATGCCGCGGCACGCTGGACAATGGCCGTGCTCGACCCCCCACCGGCCGTGCGGGAATTGATGCTGGCCGCACAGGAGGACACCGCACTGGCCGATGCGTTCGCCGAAACCTTCGTCCGCCCAGCGAATATGGTGAAATTCGCCGCTGCCGAAACCACACCCAACTGAGCCGGTGCAAATCGCCGAATTGGGTCAGCGCGTCGTCGATACCGGGAAGACCACGGGTAGGGCAGCAAGAGCGCGGTGGAACGGACCGGGCCGCCAGCTCAGTTCATCCACCGGCAGGGCCAGCGTCAGATCGGGCAGAGCGTCGAGGAGTTGATCGATGGCATCTTGGGCGATCAGATAGGCCGCCGTTCGCGCCGGGCAGGCATGCGGTCCGGCGCCCCATGCCAGGTGCGAACGATTGCCGAGATACTCACCGCCGCTGATCGTTGGATCGTTGTTGCAGGCGGCCATGCTGATGACGACCGGTCGGTTCGCGGGCAGCCAGATATCGCTGGACAGAATCGGTTGTCGTGGATATGTGACGGAAAAGTTGGCCATCGGCGGGTCTGCGAACAACACCTCGTCGAGTGCGTCCCGGGTCGATAGGCTGCCGCCCAACACATTTCCCGCGAACCGCTCGTCGGTAAGCATGAGCAGCAGCGTGTTGACGATCAGATTCTGTTGCGGTTCGATTCCGGCGCCATACAAGATG
Source organism: Nocardia sp. NPDC102475 (assembly GCF_055584605.1). Classification (NCBI taxonomy): domain Bacteria; kingdom Bacillati; phylum Actinomycetota; class Actinomycetes; order Mycobacteriales; family Nocardiaceae; genus Nocardia; species Nocardia sp. NPDC102475. The sequence goes on from NZ_JBVJLS010000002.1 coordinate 474,525, forward strand.
GCGAGCTGATGAATCAACTCCGACTCGTCGAGTCGGGTGGGATGTTCGAGTAGTCGAGTGGTGATGTCATCGCCGGGTTCGGCTCGTTTCAAGTCGATCAGGTCCAGCAATGCCTCGCTGAGCATTTTGTTGCCCTGTTCGGCGTCGACCCCCTCGAAAATCGCGGCAGTCGCCTGGGCGACCCGCTGGCCGATCTCCGGTGGACAGCCCAGCATCGCGTTGATCGCGCCGAATGCGAGCGGTAAGGCGTATTGGCTGATCAGGTCCGCCGTACCGGACACGCTGAAGGCCTCGACCAGCGGTACGGCAATGGACTCCACGGTGGCATGCAGGGCATGGAGATCGGCTCCATCGATCGCCGCGGCGATGGCCTGCCGATAGCGGGTGTGGTCGTTACCCGCACTGCGCAGTGCGTTCGGACGCCACTCGAGTATCGGCCGTACCGGACATTCGACGGGGATCGTCTGCTGCCAGCCGCGTGGATCAGCAGGGAAGTGGTCCGGATCGTTCAGAATGCGCACTGCGGTGTAGTAATCGAGCACCAGGGTCGCGGGCACTCCCGGTGCGAGTTCCACCGGCGCCATCGCGCCGTAGCGGCTACGCATCTCCCGATAAGCGGTGTGTGGATCAGCGGCAAATTCCGGGGAGTACAGCGGGACGTGGTCGCCATCACCCCCGGCGGGCGATGCGTGGTGCGGAACGGGACAAGTATCGGGCTCGAGTGGAGGCTGTTGCGTGTTCAAAAACGAAACTCCGAACGCTGGCCATGTCACACAGGCAAATGGTGGGTCGCGGTAACGATCGCGCAATAGGTATGTCCCGAACATCGGTAGAACCATGGGCAGTTCGACACCGCCGCCCAGCGAGCACCGGTCGGTCGCTACCGATGTCCGGCCGCTACCCAACGGTGCGTCATCCTTCAGTGAGCCGGGATATGTTCCATTCGGTGGGACCGACCACGCGACAGTTGTTCGTCGTAGCCGACGGGTTCACTCGGTCGCGCAATCGGGAGGTCGTCGCCGATGAGGACGAGTTGGGCGATGGTGAGCCGGCGTACCGAGTATCCGGGATACGGATAGAGCAACAATGCTGTCGGCGTGTATCCGCCACCGTAATTCAGTGTGCGTACGGTGACTTCCGTCGCATCGCCGGATGCGAGCCTGCCGCCGAGGTCGGCCAATCGAGCGCGATCACCGGGATGGAACACATCGACCGGCCGGAACAAGTAGTCCCACCGGACCCACGGGGCAGGCTCAGTGAGCCAATGGGAGATGGTGGCATGCTCGAGTTGCACGATAGCCAAATGGGTCCCGGCACGGCGGTGAGCTTCCCGCAGCCCGACGTGATCGAGAGTCGGCGCCATCGAGGGCATGGTGTCCGAGGTCACGTCTTCGATCAACCACCAGGCGCCGCGGGTCCGTTCGTCATCGCGAGCCCGCATGGTGATCCGCCATTGTCCTCGTCGTGCGGACCCGCTGGTCACGATCACGTCGAACTGGAGCTTCTGACCCGGCACCGGACCGTAGAGCAGATCGAGCACCTCCACATGTCGATCGAATTTCGAAATCCGGTGGAACAGTTCGGCAATAGAACGTCGCGGCACGTACTCCTCGGCCTCGACGCCGCACAACCGCCGGAGGCCGACGGGCTGGTGGATCAACTGGGTATCGAGTTCCCAGATCAGACCGACCGCCGGGCGCAATGGGGGGATCGGCGCCACCGCGGGACCGAGCCACAACCGCACCGCGTGCACATCGCCCGCCGGACCGAGCACCGGCCGCAGCATCAGCTTGTGCGGACCAGCGCCGGTCGGGATCGTCAGATCCATATCCTCGCCCCGAAGGTGCACCAAGCGGATCATCCCGGTGATATCGCGGGTCGTAAGAGTGTCATAGAGCGCCGGACTCTTCGCCAGCAATCGCTGCACAACACGGTCGCAATTGGCGAAATTGCGCGACGCTTCCCCCATCGAAGCCACCGAAGCGACCCCAGGCGCCAACGTCTCCACCGTCGCCCACGGAATCATCACACCTCCCTCCGCCCCGACCGTTCCCCGCCAACACATGCGACTGTCTGCACGTCGGTTCAGTATTCCCAGATCGGGGAAGTGTCGGCATCGGGTGCTGCCACGTGAGCAGCCGGGTTCACTACCTAGGTGTGCGGGCGCGCCCCGATCGCTCCCCCGCCAACCAGCGCCCCACTCCCCCGAATATGCTTACGCGCCTTGCACAATTCATCACCGTCCGTGGTGGAACCAGAGCGGACCGCCGCGCAACCCGAGGATCCCGTCGCCGAAGTTTCTCGACACCGGAACAGCCCCCCGGCGAAGCGCTGGCTATCCGCTGGTGTAACTACCAGCAAATCACTCCGGCCGCACCGCCCCCTTCGCCTGGGCCACGCCCTCCAGTTTCCGAGACGAGGTGGGCACCGCAGTGTCCGAGAAGCATGGCGCCGAGACAGTGAAACGAACTGGGACACAAGTACACCCGCACTGCACCGACGTGCTGAACCTGTACAGCCGACTCGTGAACCATGTCGCGAAGTCGAATCCCGGCGGGTCGGCGAGGCCAGAAAAAGGCCTCCGACCTGCTGACACTGTCGGGGTGACAGGATTTGAACCTGCGACCCTCCGCTCCCAAAGCGGATGCGCTACCAAGCTGCGCTACACCCCGTGGCCTCGCGGCGAAAGACGGTGCCGACGAGGATGAATCCTGCGTGGAGCGGGTGACGGGAATCGAACCCGCACCATCAGCTTGGAAGGCTGAGGTTCTACCATTGAACTACACCCGCAGGCATACGACATCTGATGGGATCGCCACGATGTCGTGTGCGAACCGACTGTACCGAATCGGGCCTCGGATACGCCAATCAGCCCCCACCAAAGCGTCCAGCGGGGCCGATACGTCCAGGATCCAAGCCGCCAACGGTAGCCGATCGCTATCACTGATCGAGTCGAGTCGGCGAGCGAGCCGGAAACCTCCCCTTTCGGCGTGCTGTCGGCGTGTCGGTCCGCGACTTTCCGGCGAACAAAATTGATGTGTAACGCCGGCGGCCCGACAGCGATGACATACCCGATCGCCATTCGCGAGGGACCGATAACTCGTTATAAAACGGCGTTTTTCAGTGCCGAGTGGCTTGCTAGGATCCTTTTTGCCGGACGGGGGTATCTGGAAAGGGGGCGGTGAGCGTGCACCAAGCGAGGTGGACACAACCGCGTAGCAGTGGGAACGATCGGGGTGACGCCGGCACCTGCGTGGGAACAGGGCACCCGGGTACCGACATCACCCGTGGCGGGTGAGTGCGATGTCTGCGGATATCGAGCCACCCGTAGCGCAGATGGCAGGCGCGTGGGCGCGTGCGGTCTGCGCGGAGCCGGGATCACACGCGTCACCACAACAGTTGCAGCCGGTATTGGTCGAGATCATCGAGCGGCTGCTGTTGCTGGCCAGGTCCGAGCCCTTCCCGGTGCCCGAGGCTCGGAACTTGGGGGCGCGACTGGTCGAGGCGCCGTTCGAACGGACCAGAATGCTGGCCCAGGCCACCCGCTGGCTGCTCGGCTTCCCGGCGGGGGCGCCCGGGTCGCTGGTCGCCACGCGCTGGCCGCTGGTCGCCAGTCAGGCCATCGACAGCTATGCCCAGGCGCTGCAGGAGCGGGCGCTGGCCCAGCAGGAGCAACACATTTCGGCCGCGGTGTCGTTGCGGGTGCAGGAGATCGCCGCGCTACAGCATCGGCTGCGGCACGAGGCCACCCATGACGCGCTCACCGATCTGGCCAACCGGACGCTGCTGCAGGACAAGGTGCGACTGATGGCGGCCGATCCGAATCGCGGCGTCGGTCTGCTGCTTATCGACCTGGACCGGTTCAAGCAGATCAACGACAACTACGGACATGCCGTCGGCGACGAGGTGCTCGTCGAGCTGGCCCGCAGGCTGCGTGAGATCTGCCCGCCGGATACGGTCATCTGCCGCTACGGCGGTGATGAATTCGTGCTCGCCACCAACCCGCTGCACAACACGCTCGGCGAAATCGCGCATCGGATCGTGGCCGCGCTGCGGGATCCGGTGTGGTCGACGGCCGGTCCGGTGCCGGTTTCGGCCAGTGTCGGCACCGCATACTGTCCGCCGGGCGACTCCTGCGATTTCACCGATCTGCTGCGTCGCGCCGATCGCGCAATGTATTCGGCGAAGACCGCGGGCGGCCGCCGCTTCGCCCTCGCCGACTCCGATAAACCCGAAATCAAGGCCGTCGCAGGCTGATCCGATACAGGCCCTCTGGTCACCCCCGGAGGGCCTGTCCAGTCAGCTGGCCGGGTGCAGGAAACCCTGTACAAGCGATACGAGTTCGGCGGGCTTCTCGAAGAACACCACATGGCCGCTGTCGATTTCGGCGTATCGGCTGTTCGGGATCGCGGCGTGCAAGTCACGGGCGTGGGTGACCGGTACCAGTTGGTCTTGGGTGCAGCCGATCACCAATGTCGGTGCGGCGATACGGCTCAGCTCGTCCCGGATGTCCACTGCGAGGTTCACCTCGATCTGCCGCAGCGTTCCGGGTTCGGGTTTCGTGGCGCGCAACTGCGCCAGACCCGCATGGCCGAGTCCGCTCAGGAATGCCGGGCTGAACGCCAGCAACGGACCGAATGCGGAGGCCATTTCGGGTCCGGCCTCCAATGAGGCCGCCCAGCCGTGCAGGGTGAGCAGTTGCCGGGGATCCTCCGTCACCGACCAACCGGCCACCAGGACGAGTCCGCGCACCAGGTCGGGACGCCGTCCCGCGACCGCTGCCGCGACGACCGCGCCGAGGGAGAACCCCAGCAAATCGACCGGGCCGGTCGAAGCATCCTCGATGGTCGCGATGATCTGCGCGACAAGCACGTCCAGGGTCAGCCGACCGTCGGGTGCGGTGGTTTCGCCGCTGCCCGCATAGTTCGGTGCGACAACGGTGTGGCGGTCGGCGAACTCGGAGATGAGGTGTCCGAAATTGGATTCGGCACTCATGCTGGTGCCGTGGACGAGGACCAATCCTGGTCCGGCACCGGACACGGAGTAGTGAACATCGGTATCGGAGACTCTGACGACGGGCATAACGGGGACCTTTCGATGGGCCGGACTAGATGTCCAGGACGAGGCGCGGGGTGTGGGCGCGTGAGCGGCAGATCATCATCACGTCGGTGTCATGTGGCATGAGAATGCTGTCGCGATGGTCCGGGATACCGTCCAGGACAACGGTTTCGCAGGTACCGCAGGTCCCTTCGCGGCAGGAGGACAAGACCGTGACACCGGCCCGTTCGACAGCGTCGAGGACGGAGATATTCGCCGGGATGTGCACGGTGACACCGGATTGCGCGCATTCGACATCGAAGGCGGAATCGACAGTCACTTCTATCGGCTTCGGCGCGAACCGCTCGAGGTGCAGTGCATCTCCGGGCCAGGTCGCGGCGCAGTGGCTTTCGACGGCCGCCAGCAACGACTCCGGACCGCAGCAGTACACCAGAGTTCCCGGGTCCGGATCGGACAGGATGGCATCGAGGTCGAGCGGGCCGGTCTCGCTCTGCGGACACACCTCGATCGGCCCGAGTGCCGAGAGTTCGGGTAGGTAGGCCATGCTCGCGCGGGTGCGGCCGCCGTAGTGCAGGTTCCACGCGCCGCCGCGACCCGCGACGGTGCGGATCATCGGCAGCAGCGGAGTGATACCGACACCACCGGCGATGAACCGATAGCGCTCGGCGTCCCGGAGTGGGAAGTTGTTGCGGGGGCCTCGGATTCGCAGCCGCTCGCCCACGGTCAGCCGGTCGTGAACGTAGGCCGATCCACCGCGGCCGCTCGGTTCGCGCAGGACCGCGATCGTCAGCCGGCTGTGATCGTCGGGATCGCCGCACAGCGAATACTGGCGCACCAGGTCCGGGCGCAGGATCAGGTCGATGTGCGCACCCGGCTGCCATTTCGGGGTATGTCCATCGATCACGGACAGGGTGAGTTCGACGATGCCGTCGGCGAGGGTGCGGCGGTCGGCAACGGTGACGGCGAATTCCGGTTCGGCGGTCATGCTCTGGCTCCGACCAGGTTCGTGGGCTGCGGATCGGCAACGCGGGCGTGATGGCCATCGGGGTGGGCGAGCAACCACTGCCAGATCTCGATCGGGTCATCGGCGATCCGGGTTGCGCCGCAATGGCATCGGCCGAACAGCTGATCGCTGCCCGGGTACCACTGCACGCGATGACAGGCGGTCATGCTCGGGTCGCTTCGGTCCGGGTGAGCTCGGCGATCAACCGACGTGCTGCCAGCGCGCCGGTGTCGATATTGATCGACAGCTCCTGGTAGGTGCCCCCGGCGCGTTCCTCCGCGGCGATGACCTCCTCGACCAGGTTCAGCGCCACCACGTCCTGCATGACCACGGTGTGATTGCTCTTGTGCAGGTAGTCGGTCACGTCCTGGTCGTCGATCGCGAAATCCCTTGCCACCATCCAGAAGTCGTGTACCGAATGCTCGGTTTCCGGAGTGAGGGCGTACACGATTTCGGTGTGGAACGCGGCGGGATCGGTGTCGGCGCCGCGTCCGGGCAGGTAGCCATCGGGCGGATAGTCGCCCTGCGGCGCGACGCGGCTGTGCAGCCGGTACAGGCACGGCGGCTGGAACTCGATGTCCTGCCAGCGGGTGATGCGCCCGGTGATACCGGTCGAATTGGCATAGAACGGCGGACATTCGGCATCGTCCATGTGCCTGCTCACCCGAACGACACCGGCCGCTTGGTCGACCTCGGTGGTGATCGGCGTCTCAGCGACCTCCGGGGTGCCGATATAGCCGCCGTGCAAATAGGTTTCGTGGGACAGGTCCATCAGATTGTCCATCAGCAGCGCATGTCTGGCCCGGATGGTCTCCAGGCCGCGGATAGTGGTCCAGCCGTCCTGCACCAGCCACGGTGCGCGCGGGATCGCGGCCGGGTCGGCCGATTCGCGGTCGCCGATCCACACCCAGACGAACGAATCCTGTTCCACCACAGGGTAAGAGGCCACACGGGCGCTGCGGGGAATGCGGGTCTGTGCGGGCACCGCGACACAGGCGCCGGTGCGGTCGTAGGTGAAGCCGTGGTAGCCGCAGACGACACGGTCACCGACCAGCCGCGACTCCGACAGCGGGTAGCGACGGTGGATGCAGCGGTCCGACAGCGCCGCCACCGCGCCGTCCTCGGTCCGGTAGAACACCAGTGGCTCGTTGCAGATGGTCCGCGCGAACAAGTCGCGGCCGATCTCCTGGCTGTAGGCGGCCACATACCACTGGTTGCGGGCAATTGCGGTTGTCGGGCTCATCGGAATGCTCCTGAAATGTGGGCTGTGCGGTCCATCGTGTGGGCCGCCGATGCGTGAGCCAAGACACACTTCCGTCGAACGGAAGTCAGCGCCCGCCACCCAACTGCCTGGTGATGCCATGGGCCGCGGTGCGCACCGCAGGAGCCCACATGGCCCGGCGGGAGTCGCCGGCCGGTACGACAATCGACAGCGCCGCCGCGACTTGACCGTCCGAACCGAAAATCGGTGCGGCGACGGAATATCCGTCGAGGGTCACCTGTCCATCGCTGATCGCGACCCCGGTGCGGCGCACCTCGGCGAGTGCCCGCCGCAGCACATCGGGCGAGCTGATCGTCTTCGTGGTGAATACCGCCAGCGGCCGGTCGGCGATCTTGTCCACGATCTCGGCGGGAGCGTAGGCCAGGATGGCCAGCCCGACGCCGGTTGCGTGCATCGGCCAGCGTGCACCTACCCGGGTGCGCACGAATACGGCGTCGCGGCCGGCGAGGAATTCGACATAGACCACTTCGGTGCCGTCACGGACCGCCAGCTGCACGTTCTGGTGTGTCGCCTCGTACAGGTCCTCCATGAACGGCAGCGCGACATCACGGATGGGCCTGGCGCGCGGGCAGTAGGAGGCGATCTCCACCATGCGCAAACCGATCTGGTACCCGCCGCTGGCAGCCCGATCCAGCGCACCCCACTGCACGAGATCGACAACGTGGCGATAGACCGTGGTCTGTGGCAGACCGGTGCGCTCGGCCAACTCCGACAGTTTCAACACCGGGTGGGCGTTGTCGAACGCCTCCAGCAGAACCAGTGCGCGGGCCAGGACCGACGACCGGGTCATCGCCGCAGGCTGTCAGGACAGCGCATGCCAGGCTCGGACCAACGCCGAGCGGAAATCATCGGCCTGCTCGGCCGTCATACCACTGATCATCTGCTGTTCCACCGCGTCGACCTCGGCCGCGACATCGGCGAGCAACCGCCGCCCGGCCTCGGTGAGATGGATCAGCAGCTCGCGCCGGTTGCGTGAGTTGCGTTCGCGCGCAATGAGTCCGCGACTCTCCAGAGCGCGGACCACATCGGCGACGGATTGTGCCGTGACGAACGAATCCCGCGCCAGCTGCGCGGCCGGTAAGCCGTCGTGCCGCTCGAGCACGGTCAGCGCGGTGTACTGCAATGTGGTGATCCCGACCGGACGCAGCAGCTCGTCCAGGCGCGCCCGCACCGCCAGTTCGACCCTTTTGACCGCGTACAGCAGCGAGGTCTGACTGCGCGGCAGTCGGCTTGCGGTCGGCTTCGCCTCCGAGATCGTCACCAGCACTCTCCTCACCTCTGCATCGTCGCGGGCACCGATCCGGGATGTTCGGCGAAATCGAGAATAGACCATTGACAGGAATCCTGTCAGTGGCGAATAGTGGCTGACATCACTAAAACCATCAGGTTTCCTGTTGATGAGAGCAGACGCATCTCGGCAGAGCGGCCGGAATCGTCGGGACGGGACCGAGCAAGCATGAGCACGAACGACAACGTCGACGGACAGCTGTTCATCGACGGCAAATGGCGGAACTCCGCATCGGGTGGCCGCAGCGATGTGGTGGACCCGTCGACCGGCCGGGTCATCGGCACTGTCGCCGAAGCCGACCGCACCGACGTCGACGACGCGGTCGCGGCCGCACGCGCGGCATTCACCGGAGCCGAATGGGGCGGCCGCAGCGGTCGGGAACGAGCGCGCATCTTGCTCCGGATCGCCGAGCTCGTGCGCGAGAACGCCGACGAGTTGGTCCGGCTGGAAAGCCTCGACGTCGGCAAGCCGGTCACCCTGTGCCGATCGGTGGACGTCGAGACCACCATCGAACAGTACGAGTACTGTGCCGCGCTCGCGCAGACCATCGACGGAGCTACCCGCCGCACGCCGCTACCCGCGTTCGCCTATACCCGCCGGGATCCACTCGGTGTGGTCGCCGCCATTACGCCGTTCAACTTTCCGCTGATCCTGTCGAGCTCCAAGATCGCGCCCGCGCTCGCCGCGGGCAATGTCGTCGTTCACAAGCCCGCCGAGGCAACGCCGCTCAGCGCGCTGTTCATGGCGACGCTGTTCGAAAGGGCCGGTGTGCCGCCGGGTGTGGTCAATGTCGTCACCGGCTCCGGGCCGGTGGTGGGTGCGGCACTGCTCGAGCATCCGGGCGTGGACAAGATCGCGTTCACCGGATCCACCGAGATCGGCCGGTGCGCGGCGAGCGTGGCCGGTGCGGCGTTGAAACCGGTGACCATGGAACTCGGTGGCAATGCCGCACAGATCGTGTTCGCCGACGCCGACGTCGACAAGGCCATCGGCGCGATCATCAAGGGTTTCGTCTTCAATACCGGACAGTTCTGCATGGGTGGTCCCAGGCTGCTGGTCGCTCGGCCGCTGTACGAGACGGTCGTCGGCATCCTCGCCGAAGCCGTCGCAGGCGTACGCGTCGGTGACCCTCGCGACCCGGCGACCGTGGTCGGACCGATGGCCGCGGAACGGCACGTCGCGAAGGTCGAAGAATATGTCGCGCTGGCCCGCCGCGAGGGCGGCCGGGTGGTGTGCGGTGGTGCACGCCTGGATCTGGACGGCGGCTATTACTACCAGCCCACCGTGATCGCGGACCTCGCCGACGACTCCCGCGTAGTGCAGGAGGAGATCTTCGGACCGGTGCTCACGGTGCAGGCCTTCGATACCGAGGACGAAGCGATCGCGCTGGCCAACGGCACGTGCTACGGACTCGCGTCCGGCCTGCACACCACCGATCTCGCCCGCGCACATCGCGTCGCCGACAAATTGCAGGCCGGAATCGTCTGGGTCAACGACTGGGCGATGCTCGACCCGGCCATGCCGTTCGGCGGTGTCAAGGACTCCGGCTTTGGACGCGAATACGGACCCGAGGCTCTCGCGTCCTACACCAAGGTCAAATCCGTTGTCATCGCACTCGATTGAATCCGCAGGGACACCCACCATGACCACCTCCACTTGGGCAGCCGTCGTCGAATCCGGCGGTGCGTCGTTCACCCTCTCCGCGATCGAACTCGATGAACCACGACCGCACGAGGCGATCGTGCGCATGGTCGCGGCCGGTGTCTGCCACACCGACCTCGGCGTCGCCAGTGGCGGACTGCCGTTTCCGCTGCCCGGCGTCCTCGGTCACGAAGGTGCGGGCATCGTCGAACGCGTCGGATCCGAAGTCACCGGTGTCGTACCCGGTGATCACGTACTGCTGTCGTTCACCTCGTGCGGAGCGTGCGCGAACTGTCGCGACGGCCACCCCGCCTATTGCGCAACCTGGTTGCCACTCAATCTGATCGGCGGTGCGCGAGCCGATGACAGCCACACCATCACCCGCGACGACGCACCCTTGGGCGGGCACTTCTTCGGGCAGTCGTCGTTCAGCCGACTCGCGCTGGTCGACGAGCGCAGCATGATCGTCGTCGACCCCGACGTGCCGCTGGAATCGATTGCCCCGCTCGGGTGCGGAGTCCAGACCGGTGTCGGCGCGATCTGGAATGTCGTACAGCCGCGGCCGGGATCGAGCATTGTCGTATTCGGCGCCGGTGCGGTCGGATTGTCCGCGATCATGGCGGCCACGCTGTCTCCGGCCACGACGATCATCGCCGTCGACAAGATCGCCGAACGTCTCGAACTTGCCTGGGAACTCGGCGCGACGCACATCATCGATGTGACGACGACCGATGTCGCCACCGCGATCACCGAAATCACCGGTGGCGCCGACGCCGTCGTGGAAACCACCGGCAGTACCGCCGTGCTGCGCACCGGCGCGGATGTCCTCGCCGCGCGCGGCACGCTGGTCGTCGTCGGCGCACCACCGTTCGGCGCCGAGGTGGCGCTCGATGTCAACGCCATGCTGCCGGGCCGCAAGATCGTCGGACTCACCCTGGGCGATAACGAAACCCGCACCGCCATACCGGCTTTGGTCTCGCTGATGCAAAGCGGGCGGCTCCCGATCGACAAGCTGATCACCCGGTACCGATTCGACGATATCGGCCAGGCCGTCGCGGATATGACCTCGGGCAAGGCGATCAAACCCGTCCTCATCTTCTGACCCTCTTTCGAAAGGAACATCGCATATGGATCTCACCGGCAAAGTCGCCATCGTCACCGGCAGCGGCCAAGGTCTCGGCCTCGCCTACGCCAAGGCTCTGGCCGCCGCAGGCGCGTCGGTCGTGGTCAACGATGTGGCCGCCGACCGCGCCGAGAAGGCCGCCGCCGAAATCGCCGAAACCGGTGGTCGGGCACTCGCGGTGCCGGTCGCCGTCGGCAGCACCGAGGCTGCGCAGACACTGGTCGCGGCGGCCGTCGACGCGTTCGGGCGACTGGATGCGATGGTGACCAATGCGGGCATCCTGCGCGACAAGGTGCTGTGGAATATGTCCGACGACGACTTCGACGCCGTCATCCACGTCCATCTGCGCGGCACCTTCACCTGCGTTCGGGAAGCGGTAAAACACTTCCGTCAGGCCGGTCACGGCGGGCGGGTCGTGCTCGCCGGATCCCCCGCCGGGCAGCGCGGCAATTTCGGTCAAACCAACTATGCGGCAGCCAAAGCCGGTATCGCGGCGATGGCGCGCACATGGGCGATGGAATGCGCGAAGGCCGGAGTCACGGTCAATGCGATCATCCCCAACGCGGCGACCGCGATGACCGAGACGATTCCCTTCCTCGCCCCTTACGTCGAGGGAATGAAGAATGGTGAGCCGATCCCCTCGGTGGTGCGCCGCGCGGCCTCGTTCGGCACTCCGGAGGATGTCGCCGGACTGGTGGTTTTCCTGGCCTCCGACGCCTCCGCCGATATCACCGGCCAATGCATCGGGATCGGCGGGGACCGGTTGTCGCTCTGGTCGCATCCGAGCGAAATCCGCAACGCCTTCCTCGACGGCGGCTGGACCGCCGACGCGATCGCCGAGGCGTTCGACTCCTCGATCGGTGAGCAGCTCGAAACCTACGGCATCCCGCTGCCCAAGATCCCGACCACCGCGCAGCAGCTGTCATGAGTCTGGACCTGGACCAACTCGTCGCGATCGACGTGCACACGCACGCCGAAACCGATGGCTGCGGCCACTATTCGTTACCGGACCAGCTCCGGGCAGGTGCCGACGCCTACTTCGGCGCCGAATCCGGCCCGCCGACCATCGACGAGATGGCCGCTTACTACCGGGAACGCCGCATGGCCGCGGTCGTATTCACCGTCGACGCCGAAGCCGCACTCGGCCACCGGCGGATCAGCAATGAAGACATCGCCACCGCGGCCGCCGCGCACAGCGACGTCCTCATCCCGTTCGCCAGTATCGATCCGGCCAGAGGAAAGGCGGGACTGGCCGAAGCCCGGCGACTGGTCGTCGAGCACGGGGTCCGCGGCTTCAAATTCCATCCGAGCGTGCAGGCTTTCCGGCCCGACGATCGGACCGTCTACCCGCTCTACGAGACCATCAGCGAACTCGGGGTGCCCGCCCTGTTTCATTCCGGTCAGACCGGAATCGGATCAGGACTCCCCGGTGGCGGCGGCATCCGGCTGAAATACTCCAACCCGATGCTGCTCGACGATGTGGCCGTCGACTTTCCGGATCTGACGATCATCATCGCGCACCCGTCATTTCCCTGGCAGGACGAAGCGCTGGCGGTAGCCACACACAAACCCAATGTCTATATCGATCTGTCCGGGTGGTCGCCGAAATACTTTCCGCCGCAACTGGTCAAGTACGCCAACAGCCTGCTCAAACGAAAGGTGTTGTTCGGCTCGGACTTTCCGCTCATTTCTCCGGATCGGTGGATGAAGGACTTCGAGCAACTCGATATCAAGGACGAGGTCCGTCCCCTGATCCTGCGTGAAAACGCCATCACCGCATTGGGATTGAGGTCGACATGATGGACCAGGGAATCGGCTCGTGGCCGCGTCGGCGGGCCCGGATGGAGCCCGATGCCATCGCGCTGATCCAGCAGGATCGGCGCGTCGACTACGCCACCCTCGCCGATCGCGTGGACGCCCTCGCCGCGGCCCTCGCCGATTTCGGCGTTGGGCCCGGCGATCGGGTCGCCTATCTCGGACACAACGACATCGCGACCTTCGAAACACTCTTCGCCACAATGCATCTCGGTGCGATCTTCGTGGCACTCAACACTCGGCTGGCTGCGCCGGAGATCGCCGGTCTACTCGACGATGCCGACCCGACTGTGTTCGTCGTCGGTGCCGACACCGGTATCGACGCGCTCGCACGAAGCTCCGCCGCTGCCCGGCTGCTGTGCCTGGGCGAGGAGTACGAGAACGCGATCATCGACCACACCGGCCGGACACCGCCCGCCCACGCGGTCGGACTCGACGATCCCGCTTTGATCCTCTACACCTCCGGCACCACCGGCCGCCCCAAGGGCGCGGTGCTCACCCACGGCAATATCGTCTGGAACACCCTCAACCAGTTCGCCCACTTCAGTATCGGCCGCGACGATGTCAGCTTGTGTTCCGCACCGCTGTTCCACGTCCTCGGCCTGGGACAGATCACGCTGCCGACGCTCTACGCCGGCGGAACCGTCGTTGTCATACCGAAATTCGATCCCGGCGAGTTCCTGGCCACCATCGAGCGCAGGCGGGCCACGGTTTTCCCGCTCGCCCCGACCATGCTGAAAATGCTGTGCGAAGCGCCCGAGTGGGAGACCACAGATCTGTCGAGCGTCCGCTGCGTCGCCTTCGGCGGCTCCCCCGTCCTCGAACACGTGGCCAAGGCGTGGCTGGCCCGCGGCATCCAGGCCCTACAGGGCTACGGCATGACCGAGGCGGCACCCGGCGTGCTCATGGCACTGCGCCACGGTGCCGACGCACATCCGGTATCCGCGGGCGTTCCGCACTTCTTCACCGACGTCGCGCTGCTCACCCCGACCGGCGAGATCATCGAAGGACCCGGCCAGGGCGAACTACTCGTCAAGGGCCCCAACGTCTTTGCCCGGTACTGGAATCGACCCGACGCCACCGAACAGGCGTTCATCGACGGCTGGTTCCGCACCGGCGATATCGTCCGCATCGACGATGACGGCTGGGCGCACATCGTCGACCGCGTCAAAGACATGATCATCTCCGGCGGCGAGAACATCTACCCCGTCGAGGTCGAGGCGGCCATCTCCCGCTTGGACGGCGTCTCCGACTGCGCTGTGGTCGCGGTGCCGGATGAGCGATGGGGTGAGGTCGGGTTGGCATTCATCGTCGTCCGCGCCGGTCACGAAATCGATGAAGACGCGATTCGCACCCATCTCGAAGCAAATCTCGCCCGATACAAAATCCCGAAATATTTCATCTTCCGCGAGCAGCTGCCCCGCAACGCCCTCGGCAAGCTCCAGCGCCTGCTGCTCCGCGACGACGCGCGCCAAATGCGCGGGCTGACAACGTAATTCCACAACAACCGAAGGAGCGCGCCACATGGCGACCACCGTCGACAAACCCACCGACCTACTCGACCTCATCGGCACCGAACTCGGCAGCAGCGACTGGCTCGAGATCCCGCAGCGCGATATCGACATGTTCGCCGAGGCCACCCACGACGAGCAGTGGATCCACGTCGATGTCGAACGCGCGAAGACCGGCCCCTTCGGCGGCACCATCGCCCACGGCTACCTGACCCTGTCGCTACTCATTCCGCTCTGGTCGGACATACTCGTCATCGAAAACCGCGGCATGGCAATCAATTACGGCCTCAACAAGGTCCGATTCCCAGCCCCCGTACCCGCTGGCTCCAAGGTCCGCCTCACTGCCACCCTCGCCGACGCCACCGACCTCGGCGACGGCGCCGTCCAAGTCACCGTCGACGCCGTCATGCAACGCGAAGGCGCCGACAAGCCGGTATGCATCGCCCAGATGGTGCACCGCTACTTCCGGTAAGGGTGAGGTTCAGCCGGCCTGACAGGTGGGGCACCAGAAGAGGTTCCGGCCCTCCAGCACGGTGTGTGCGACGGGGGTACCGCAGAGGCGGCAGGGGGCGCCGGGGCGGCGGTAGACGTAGGTGCGTGGGCGGTCGGCCGCGTAGGACGGTTCGCCGTGGTCGTGTTCGGGGCGGACGACGACCATCTTGCCGACCCGCACGCCCACCCGCATCAGCGCGACCAGATCGGTCCACATCGCGTCCCACTCGTCGGCGGTGAGCGCGGTGCCCGGTCGCTGTGGCGAAATACCGTGCCGGAAAAGCAGTTCCGCGCGATACACATTGCCGACACCCGCGAGTACCTGCTGATCCATCAGCAGTGCGCCGATCGGCCTGCGCGAGCGATGAATTCGCCGCCAGGCCCGTTCGGGGTCGGCGCCGCGCCGCAGTGGATCCGGGCCGAGCCGCTCGGTCAGTGCCGTCACCTCGGCGTGGGTGTACACCTCGCAGGCGGTCGGGCCGCGTAAATCGGTGCCGTACAGGCGATCATCGGCCGACGCGTCACCGACGATCCGCATCCGCACCTGCCCGACCGGCTCACCCATCGGCAGCGGCACCTCGGTGAACACCCCGTACAACCCGAGATGCACATGTACCACCAGACCCGACTCGTAGTGGTGCAGAAGGTGTTTGCCCCACGCCTCGGCGCGCGTCAGCACCTGTCCGTCGATGCGCGCGGCTCCGGAGGCGAACTTGCCCTGCGGACTGGAGACGCGCACCACTCCCCCGGCAAAGCGTCGCTGGTGCAGCCGTGCGAGCCGATGCAGCGTATGCCCCTCAGGCACGGACATCCTCCCTGTTCCGCCGCCGATGCGACCCGATGCACCCGGGTCGCATTGCGGGACGGCGGATTACGCGCTCAGTAGGCCGGAATGGCCGGGGCCACACCGGTCTTCTCGTACTCGGCCAGAATGTCGATGCGGCGCTGGTGGCGCGGCTCCTCGGACCATTTGGTCGAGATGAACGCGTCCACGATCGCCAGCGCCTCCTCGGTGGAGTGCATGCGGCCGCCGATGCCGAGCAACTGGGCATTGTTGTGCTCGCGAGCCAGCTGGGCGGTCTCCACGCTCCAGCCAAGGGCGCAGCGGGCGCCGGGCACCTTGTTCGCGGCGATCTGCTCCCCGTTGCCGCTGCCGCCGAAGACCAGCCCGAGGCTGCCCGGATCGGCGACGGTGCGGCGGGCCGCCTCGATGCAGAAGGCGGGGTAGTCGTCGAGTGCGTCGTATTCGAGGGCGCCGCAGTCGACGACCTCGTGGCCCGCCTGCTCCAGATGGGCCTTGACGTGATTCTTCAGTTCGAAACCGGCATGGTCGGCACCCAGGTATACGCGCATGGCTGCGATTGTGTCAGGCGTGTTTCGCAGTGCCGCGACAGGGGACGTGCGGCCACGATTAACACCGCTGGCCGCCGCGGCGAATCGACAGATGTGCCCCCGCGGTGTCCGTCACACCAACGGCGCCGAACCTCGTCCCCGGCAAATGAATAGAGTTCTTCGCATGCAGCCGCACGACTCCCAGCCGCCCCAGCAGCCGGGCGTTCCCGCCGATCCCTATCCCGCTCTCGGCGGATGGGCGCAGGCTCAGGACGCGACCGCCACACCGAACAATTCGCCGCAGTACCCATCGTCGCCGCAATACCCCGCCGCGCCGTACCCCGGATTCCCGACACCCCA
Source organism: Nocardia sp. NPDC102475 (assembly GCF_055584605.1). Lineage (NCBI taxonomy): Bacteria > Bacillati > Actinomycetota > Actinomycetes > Mycobacteriales > Nocardiaceae > Nocardia > Nocardia sp. NPDC102475. The sequence continues at coordinate 491,430 of NZ_JBVJLS010000002.1, forward strand.
CTACGGACCCGCGCCGTACGGATACGGTGTGGCTCCGGTCCCGCCCGGTACGCCCCCGCAGCGGCAGCCGCGCGGCCTGTCCCCGTACGGCATGCCCGCACGGCACCCGTGGGAGATTCCGCTGCTGGTCGTCGTCTGTGTGATCACCACGCTCGCGATGCTGATCGCGGTGGCGGTGTGCATCGATCTCGTGCTGGATGGGAAGCAGCCGAATATCTACCTGATCATCCTGGTCTTCGCGCCGATCGTGGTGTGGTTCCTGCGTGGTATGGGCTACGCGGCCATGCGGGTCAACGGCGTCAAGATGTCGCCGACCCAGTTTCCGGAGGGCTATCAGCTGGTGGTCGACGCGGCCGCCCGATTCGGAATGGCCAAGGTGCCGGATGCCTATGTTGTGCTCGGCAACGGCCAGATCAATGCCTTCGCCTCCGGTCACGGGTTCCGGCGCTATGTCGCGGTCTACAGCGATCTGTTCGAAATCGGCGGCGCCGCACGCGAACCCGAGGCTCTCGCATTCATCATCGGTCACGAGGTCGGGCATATCGCGGCCGGGCACACCTCGTACTGGCGTCAGCTCGGCATGTTCGTGGCACCGTCGCTGCCGATCATCGGCAGCTCATTGATCCGGTCCCAGGAGTACACCGCCGACAACCACGGCTACTGCAACCGGCACATCGGCGCACCGGGCGCCATGGGCACCCTCGCGGCGGGCAAGTATCTGAACAAGTTGGTCGGTTTCGATGAGATGGCCGATCGGGCCGCGGTCGAGAAGGGCTTCTTCGTCTGGATCAGCAATGCCATGTCCTCGCATCCGGTGCTGACCTGGCGGATGTGGGCACTGCGCGACCGCAGCAGGCACGGCAAGCTGTTCTGGCGACCGAACCGACCGGCCGGTGCGCCACCGGCCGGTCCGTACCCGAGCAGCTACGGCGAGGTTCCGACGTTGCCGCCGAAACCCGTGCCGTAGGTCCGCGGTCAGTCGAAGGACGGATCCTCGGTCCTGGTCCGCTTCAGCTCGAAGAAGTGCGGGTAGTCGGCCAGCGTGACCGCCGCGTCCCACAGCTTCCCGGCCTCCTCGCCGCGTGGGATCCGCGACAGCACCGGACCGAAGAAGGCATTGCCGTTGATGTGGATGGTCGGGGTGCCGACATCCGGACCGACCTTGTCCATGCCCTCGTGATGGCTCTTGCGCAGCGCCTCGTCGAATTCGGTGCTCTCGGCGGCTGCGGCGAGTTCGGCGGGCAGGCCGGCCTCGGCGAGCGAATCCGCGATCACCGCGGCGAGGGATTCCTTGCGGGAATCGCGCGCGTACTCCTCGCGACGGTTGTGGATGCGGGTGCCCATCGCGGTGTAGAGCGGGGAGAGCACCTTGTCACCGTGCTCCTTGGCGGCGGCGATGGCGACCCGGACCGGACCCCAGCCGGTGGCGAGCAGCTCCTCGTACTGCGGCGGCAGCCCCTCCTTGCCCTCGTTCAGCACCGACAGGCTCATCACGTGGAAACGGGCCTCGATATCGCGGACCTGCTCGACCTCGAGAATCCAGCGGGAGGTGATCCAACACCAGGGGCACAGCGGGTCGAACCAGAAATCGGCAACGTTCTTGGTGGTCGTCTCGCTCACAGAGCTGTTCCTCTCCATCGCACGCTCGTAACGCGCGGATTCGCCGCGCCACTATCCGTGGCCAACCACGCGGGCGCGCGATTCGTTCCCGGACCGGACGCCCGATTTTCCGAAAGGCGGCCTCGGGTCCCAGTAGGGTGACACGCAGGCGTCCGGTTCCCTCCCGAAATGGAGTCCGTTATGACCTCTGATCAGCATTTCGTCATCGTCGGCGGCGGGCTGGCCGCGGCCAAACTGGCGGAAGCACTGCGCGCCAACGATTTCGCCGGAACCGTGACGCTGGTCAGCGCCGAGGATTACCTGCCATATGAGCGACCACCGCTGTCCAAGGAACATCTGCTCGGAAAGAAATCGCTCGAGGAATTCACCGTCGACCCGGGCCAGTGGTACCGCGATCACCATATCGACGTCCGGCTCGGCACCGAGGTCGGCGCGATCGATCCGAGCGCGAAAACCGTGACGCTGCCGGATGGTTCGACGCTCGGCTACGACAAGCTCGCACTCGCGACCGGCTCGACACCGCGCCGCCTGCCGATTCCGGGCATGGATGCGCGCGAGGTGTACACGCTGCGCACCATCGGCGATTCCGACAGTCTGATCGAGCTGTTCGGCTCGGCCCGGCGGCTGGTCATCATCGGGGCGGGCTGGATCGGGCTCGAGGTCGCCTCGGCCGCGCGCGCCGCCCAGGTCGAGGTCACCATTGTCGAATCCGCCGAACTGCCGCTCTTGGCGGCGCTCGGCCCCGAGATGGGTCAGGTCTTCGCGGATCTGCACCGCGACCACGGCGTCGACCTGCGATTCGGCGGGCAGGTCGAGTCGATCACCACTCATCAGGCCGGGGCAATCACCGCTAGTCAGGGAGGGGTGGAGCTGGCGAGCGGCGTCCGACTCACCGACGGCACCGTGATCGAGGGCGATGCGGTACTCGTCGCGGTCGGCGCGCGGCCGAATATCGAACTGGCCGCGAACGCGGGGCTGGCGACCGACGGCGGCGTACTCGTCGACGCGAGCCTGGCCACCAGTGACCCGGATATCGTGGCGGTCGGCGATATCGCCGACGCGCTGCATCCGGTGCTCGGGCGTCGAATTCGGGTGGAGCACTGGGCGAATGCGCTCAATCAGCCCGCCGTCGCGGCGCAGACCATGCTCGGCAAGTCGGCTTCCTACGAACGCCTGCCGTACTTCTTCACCGACCAATACGACCTGGGCATGGAGTACACCGGATATGCCGCGACCGGTGAGTACGCGCGGGTGGTCGTGCGCGGTGATGTGGCGAAGCGCGAGTTCGTCGCGTTCTGGCTCGATGCCGGGAACCGGGTGCTGGCGGGGATGAATGTAAATGTCTGGGATGTGACCGACCGGATCAAGGAGTTGATCGGCCAGCAGGTCGATCCGGAACGACTCGCCGACACCTCCGCGCCGCTGTGACGTGGATCACTATCGAGGATGCGTCGAATCGGCGCACCCAGCTCCGACCTCATCGCGAGCGCGCCGCCGGGCGCACCGCAGGCTAGGAGACCGGAAATGAAATACATGCTGCTCAAGACCTATGGGCCCGCCGCCAGCTGCGACGTCCCGATCACCGAGTGGACGCCGGAGGAGATCAAGGCGCATATGGACTTCCAGCGGGCGCTCGGCGCGGAGCTGGCCAAGACCGGTGAACTGGTCGACGCGCAGGGCCTGGCCGGGCCGGACGAAGCACGACTGGTCAGTTCGGACGGGCGCTCGGCGCCGGTCATCACCGATGGGCCGTTCCCGGAGACCAAGGAATTCCTGGCCGGATATTGGATTGTCGATGTGGAAAGTCCGGAGCGTGCGCTGGAGATCGCCGCACAGGCGTCGGCGGCCCCCGGACCGGGTGGTAAGCCGATCGGCGAGTACATCGAGGTGCGCGCGGTGATGGGTGCCCCGGCGACCGAGCAATAGTTGTCCATGCACGGAGCACCGCCCATCGAGGACCTGTTGCGTGAACTCGCGCCACAGGTCCTCGGCACGTTGGTACGCCGATTCGGCGATTTCGACACCGCCGAGGACGCGCTGCAGGAGGCGATGCTCGCGGCGGCGGCCCAATGGCCCGCCGATGGACTCCCGGATAATCCGCGAGCGTGGCTGATCCAGGTCGCGCAGCGGCGGATGACCGATGTGGTGCGCGCCGATATGGCCCGGCGACGCAGGGAGACAACGGTTTTCGAGCGCGATGTGCCCGATGCCGAGGCCGTCGATCATGACGATACGCTCGCCATGTTCTTCCTCTGCTGCCATCCGGCACTGTCGTCCGCGAGTGCCATCGCGCTGACATTGCGTGCGGTCGGCGGCCTCGGCACGGCGGAGATCGCCAATGCCTTCCTGCTGCCGGAAGCGACCATGGCGCAACGGATTACGCGTGCCAAGAAGAAGCTGGCCACCCTCGACCGCCCGTTCGCCCGGCCAGGTGACGCGCAATGGCACGAGCGGCTCGGCGCGGTGCTGCACGTGCTGTACCTGATCTTCAACGAGGGGCACACCAGCACCGCGGGACCCGACCTACAGCGGACCGACCTCTCGAACGAGGCGATCCGCCTGACCAGGTCGATCCATCGGCTGCTCCCCGACGACACCGAGGTCACCGGACTGCTCGCGCTCATGTTGCTCACCGACTCCCGGCGCGCCGCCCGCACCGGGGCGCACGGCGAATTGATTCCGCTCGCCGAACAGAACCGCGCGCTGTGGGATCGCACGTTGATCTCCGAGGGCATCACGTTGACCACCAGCACACTCGCCTCTGGTCTCACCGGTCCCTACCAGATCCAGGCCGTGATCGCCGTGCTGCACGCCGAGGCGCTGCGTGCCGAGGACACTGACTGGCGTCGAATCCTGGCCCTGTACAACATAATCGAGCGCATCTCGAAGAACCCGATGGTCACCCTCAACCGCGCCGTCGCGACCGCCATGGTGCACGGCCCCGCCGCCGGTCTCGAACTCGCCGACACCCTCGAAGACCAGCTGGCGGGCAATCACCGCCTCGACGCCGTCCGCGGTCACCTACACGAAATGGCAGGCGATTTCGCCGCGTCCATCACCTGCTACACCTCCGCCGCCAACCACACCACCAGCACCCCCGAACGCGACTATCTGACCCTGCGCGCCGCCCACCTCCGCCACCACCCCTGACCCCCGCCGGACACTCCCGAAGCCAGTCGGTTGTGATCGTTCATTTTCCACGTAACCCGAATGCATTCGCCGTCCCTCGGCCGTCCTTGGGCACCGAGGCGGTCGGCCTGCTGCCCTATCGGACAAACTCTGGCCTCGCAGTAGCGGTTCCAGCTCTACGTACGCGACGCAAGCGATGCTTGCGCGGTGCTATGGCCGACAACTCTGGATGGGGCTGCATCTGGGTCGAAGGTGGCCCGAGCGCACGCAGATGCCGCTCGGGCACAGCAATTGATTGCCCTGCACCGTCGTAGGAGTTGGTGTGTTTGAAATCGCCTTGCTCGGATCCCTTTGTTTCATCTGCTATCTCATGCTTTGCGGATTAGTGGTTGTTCGCACTGGGAGCGCTGCGGGCTTACGTGACGTTGCGTTCGCCGTCCACGGTCTGCGTAGGAGTTTGCCTATGGGCCAGTAAAGAGGCCGCGGGTCGAGCACTAACTGCTCGACCGCGGCCTCACCGGCCGATGAGTGGATCTTGGTCGACACAAAACGGGATAGAAAAGCAGAATCCCAACGTTGGCGGGGCCTTAGTGGAGCTCCTCAGGGGACACGAACACCAATCCCCCAGGTCAGACCTGGGAAAGGTCCCAACCTACGCCAGGGTTACATGATGTAGAACAGCGAAAGGCTCTCGCTTGCTGACCGATCGCTGATGCCGAACGGACCCGAGTCTCAACGCCTACATCGACCGGGGGCCTCCAGACCGGCACAGTGACGTGGTTGCGAATCAGCCGTAGCGTGGTGTACATGAGTGCGGATCTTGGGGACCGACTTAAGTCAACGCGGAAGCGGCGCGGGTTGAGTCAGCGCGAATTGGCAAGCAACTCCGGCGTTTCACTGTCGTTGATTCGGAAGCTCGAGCAGGGCGACCGGGCAAGTGTCCGCTTGGAGACATTGCGAAAGCTCGCCATCGCGCTCCGGACGCGCACGTCGACGCTTCAGGCTGGACACGCCGACGCCGAGTATGCCGACGCCGAAACGTCGGATGTCTGGGAGCCTGTACGTCGGGCGCTCGCCGGTCTGGACGCGAACGACACAATCGACGAGCAGCCGACGAACGCGGGCGTACACGCGGCGTACGAGGCACTGATGCCGATGATCGACGAGCACCGATACGGAGAGATCTCGGCAATGCTCCCCGCACTGCTGCGCGATGCCGACGCTCTCACCGATCACGAAGGCCGCGCGATACGCGCCCGCCTGCTCAGTATGACCGGCTGGATGCTGACCCAGAATCGGCAATTCGATATTGCGGCAATGACATTGGACCAGGCCATCGATACCGCGCCTGAGCGCGGGATAGCGGTTGGCGCGGTGAATGTTCTGGTTTGGTCCGCCCTCCGTCAAGGCAGGCTCGACATCGCCCGCGAGTTGGCAGTGAAATGGGCCGACGACATCGAGCCGCGGTTCTCGCGCGCGACGGTTTCACAGCTCGCGCTGTGGGGTCGGCTGTGGCTGTACGTCGCAAACGTTGGTGTACGCGACAACTCACCCGGCGAGACAGAGGATGCGCTGAGTTTGGCGCGGGCGGCCGCAGACCGGATCGGCCGCGAGGTGCTGTATGACCCGAATCCGAACAGGTTGTTCGGGCCGGTGACGGTCGCGCAGATCACCGGCGAATGCGCAGTAATCGCCGAACAGCCGAGCAAGACGCTCGCCATCGCGGAAAGCCTTCCGACAGCGGTACTCTCGCCGACCGCGGCCGGTCGTCTGCGGCACCGGCTCGACGTTGCCAACGCGCACACCCAGTTGCGCCAGCACGGCGAAGCCACTCATACATTGCAGCAGCTGCGCACGGCAGCACCGGAATGGCTTGCGCAGCAGCGTTATGCACGTGACATCCTCGGAACGATCGTCCATCAGCGTCGCACCCTCACCGATGAAATGCGCAAGCTTGCCGAGCTTGTCCGCCTCGAGTACTGAACTCGCTGCTGATCACATGCTTTCGTGTCACTTTCGGTGAACTGATTCCGGAAGTGACACAGACACTTCCCCACCCACGGCGCGAGGCTTGCTATAGCCCCGACGCCGGGTGATGACCGAAACCCATATCCCTTATCCGGCATCCCGACCGCGATGTGCGTTCCGTGGTCGGTGGCCTTGAAGCCCTCGGCGTCGGGTGCTCATCAATGACGAGCTGGAGGGCAAAGGTATGGGGGCAAACAACGAATACGCCGAACTCTCGGCGCTGAGCAAATGGTCTAATTCGACACTGCCGCAACGCGATCCCTTCATCGGCCCGCCCGGTATCTATTCCGGCGCACCGGGTGATTTGGTCGCGCTGTTCGCGGACGCGGTCCGCGAGTGGGCAGATCCGTCTACGGCGGAAGAGCCGCACCGGCGATGGGGTGTCAAGTCCTCCAGTGAGCATGCATCACCCGAGGGGTTACGTCATGGCGCTCAGTGAGCCGAAAGCGAAGCTCTGCCCCCGTTGCACCTGCGAGGATACCGAGCCGGACACCGGCATATGCCGCTACTGCACCGCCGCTATCGACCGCGCGGGCGATGCCCTGCTTCTTGCGATGCGCGATGCCAACGCCAGAACCGATCGCCCGGCGGGCTGGTTGCAGCACGACGACGGATCCTGGGCGCCGGTTGACGACCACGGATTCATCGGCCAGACATTCGCATTCGCATTACATGACCACCCCGGTTTCGACGAACACGCAGTGATCACCGTCGAGCCGATCGCGATCGACGACATGGAGGTCGACTAGCCGTGTCGACGACTGGACTTGTATGCGCAACCGTCGCAGGGGTTGTGACGCTGGGCATCGTGGTCTTCTACGTACTGCCCTACCTCATCGACCGCCCAGTGCACGTCGACGGGCAACGTGCCAGCACCGAAATACTCGCTCGCATCGCTCGCGACCAATGCCACCGTGCACCGGACCATCCGTACAGCGTCGATGAAGCGCGCCGCGTATTCCGTGCGCGCATCAACTGCGACGCCGACTCATGCGGGGCGAAACATGAAGCGTTCTGGACCCTGTTCGAGGCGGGGGTGCTACGACCCGGCTCATATGTCGAGCGGTAGGCCAGCACATCGCCGCCTCAGTGCGACTCGATCCGTCCCCGGATGTTGAGGTGGCCGAGTACACAGTCGGTGAGTTCGCCGCCGCAATCGCATACGTGACGTTGGTCGCGGCTGTGTGGCCGGGGACGGTTCTGATCTCTCCCGTGGAGCGCGAGAGTTGTTGATAACGGAGATTGTGATGAGAAACCTGATCAGGGTGGTTCTGCTCGCCGCGTTCGGTATCGGCTCGACACTCGTCGTGGAAGTTGGTGGTGCGTCGGCCGCTGACAACATCGTGTGTTTCCCCCATGCGATCGAGCCGTACAAGACCGACCACAATTCGATCGCGCCGATAACATTCGGGTTCAAGGTGCACTGCACTGGGCGGCCGACTCTGCGGAGCGTCCCCACCAAGCTGTGGCGCTACGACCCGTCCGACGGCAAGCACTACATGCACAGCGAACGCAACGACACCTCCACCGAGCCGGATCTGGAAACGCTGTACTCGGCGTCATGCAGCAACGCCGGAATGCTGTACCGGTTCCACACGGAGGTGGTCGTGAACGCTTTCCACGGCAACTGGGATCGAGGCGAAGACGACTCCACTACTATCGCCGCCATCTGCTGACACCGACGGAAGGGCATAGCCGATGGACAGCCTCAATCATCCGGCGGTCACCGTGGCCATTGATGCCCTGACGGACGCTGACCGGGACCTGCTCCCGGTCAGCGTTCTCATCCGGGAAGACCTCGTCGCCGTCGTCATCGACGGCGGCCGTGGCCGCTACATCGTGTTCGTCCACCCCGACGCCGACAGCTGGGAGACGCACGGGATCACCTTTGGTGCGCCACGGCCGGAAGGGCCGCGCGAGGATCACACCGGCGCGTATCAGCCGTTGCAGCGGTACGGAACCCGCTTCCGCTCCGAATCAGCCGACCGCGACGGCACAGGCTGGTTCGCGGTGATCGGACGCGCCGCCCACGATGCGGAATCGGTGTGGGTCGTGTCCACCCTCGAGGAACGCATCGCACCGATCGGGCCCGACGGATTAGCGTTCGCCGTAGTGCGCGCCATCGGTAGCGAGAAACCACAAGTCAGCGTGAACACCCGCGACGGACGGCAGGTCCTGGCCGGGCCACTCGTGGCCTGACCGAGAACCCGACGCGGTCCCCTTCCGGGCGGGCGACGGCAGGCGGCAGACTGCTTGATGTGGCAGGCAAATTCAGTGCTGGGATTCTGTTGTTCCGCCAGGGCTCCGGCGATGTCGAGGTGCTGATCGGGCATATGGGTGGGCCGTTCTGGGCGCGTAAAGATGCGGGGGCCTGGTCGATTCCGAAGGGTGAGTACGAACCGGAATACGAGAGCGCCGAGGTGGCCGCGGCGCGTGAGTTTCTCGAGGAACTCGGGTTGCCGGTGCCCGAGGGCGAGCGGGTGCCGTTGGGCGAGGTTCGCTACGGCAGTGGCAAATCCGCCAAGAACCTCACCGTCTGGGCTGTCGAGGGCGATCTGAACCCAGCCGCCGTTGTCCCCGGCACCTTCGAAATGGAATGGCCGCCCAAATCCGGCCGCCTGGCCACCTTCCCGGAAATCGACCGCGCCGAATGGTTCGACCTCGCCACCGCCCGCGAAAAGCTCGGCACCGGCCAACGCCCCTACCTCGACCGCTTAGCAGAACGCCTCACCTGAACGGCACACAAAGATTGCCCGCTCTCGAGGCGGGGTGCCCGGCACCTCATGCAGGAATCGGGCACCACGCGCAAGGAGGTCTCGGGTGGCTGGTGAGGTCGATGTCATCCCACTCGACCGACGATCGCGCAAGCTGCCGCAAAGCTCCCCGACGGTCACCGCAGGCGAGCCCCACGACGCCTCGCGTCAGCGGGGAGCGCCAGTCCAGGTCTGCCCGGTGATGAGTTCGTATGCCTCCATGTACTTCTGCCGAGTGGCATCGACGATCTCGGCGGGGATCTCCGGGCCCGGGTACTCCATGTTCCAGCCTGTGGAGGTGGACCAGTCGCGGACGAACTGTTTGTCGAACGAGCGCTGGGGGCGGCCGGGTTCCCATTCGGCGCCAGGCCAGAAGCGGGAGGAGTCGGAGGTCAGTACTTCGTCACCGAGGGTGAGAATGTCGCCGTCCCAACCGAATTCGACCTTGGTGTCGGCGACTATGACGCCGCGCACGGCGGCGTGCGCGGCACCCCGGGTATAGATCCGGAGAGTCAGGTCACGCAGTTGCTCGGCGACCTCGCGGCCCTCCTGATTCACCACATCCGCGAAGGTGATGGGCTCGTCGTGGCCCTCGGAGGCCTTACTGGTCGGGGTGAAGATCGGCTCCGGCAGTATGTCGCCATCGCGCAGACCGGGCGGCAGCGCGACGCCGGAAACGGTCCCGGTGCGCTGGTATTCCTTCAGCCCCGACCCGGTCAGATAGCCGCGCGCGATGCATTCGACCTGCACCATCTTCAGCGGCTTGACCCGAATGCCGCGACCGGCGAATTCCGCGGGCACATCGGTCGCGGAGACCACATGGTTGGGCACATCGGTGAAGTATTCGAACCACCAGTTGGACAGCTGGGTCAGCAGCGCGCCCTTTTCCGGGATCGGCGTCGGCAGCACCACGTCGTAGACCGATACCCGGTCCGACGCCACCAGCAGCAGGGTGTCGCCGTCCTCGTAGAGGTCGCGCACCTTTCCGGCGTGGATGTGCTTCACGTCGCAGCTCCGATCCTGGTCGATAGGGTTCAGGGGAAAAAGTCCCGCGCGGGCAACCTTACCGAGGTGGCATTGTGGTGAGTGCTGTGCCCGCCGGGGGGCCGCCCATGCATGTTCTTCGAACCACGAAGGAGTCCAATGTCCGCACCGAACCTGACTCGCGACCAGGCGATCGAACGTGCCTCGACAGTGCAGGTCGAGAACTATCGCATCGAGCTCGACCTGACCGACGGGACGGGGCAGCCGGGCGAGCAGACCTTCTTCTCCCGCAGCACGGTCACTTTCACCGCGACCGCGGGCGCGAGCACGTTCATCGATATCGTCGCCCGTGGAGTCCGCTCCGCCGTGCTCAACGGCACACCGATCGACGTCGCCGATTACGACGAAGCCAAGGGCATCACCCTCACCGGTCTGGCCGAGCGCAACGAACTCGTCGTCGAGGCCGACTGCGAATACTCCAATACCGGTGAGGGCCTGCACCGCTTCGTCGATCCCACCGATGACGCGGTCTACCTGTACTCGCAATTCGAAACCGCCGATGCCAAGCGCATGTTCGCCTGCTTCGATCAGCCGGATCTCAAGGCCAGCTTCGATATCAGCGTCACCGCCGCGCCGAGCTGGAAGGTCATCTCCAACGCCGCCGCGGTCGATACACTCATCGCCGATCCCGGCAAGCACCTGTTCCGCACCACCCCCCGGATGAGCACCTATCTGGTCGCACTCATCGCGGGCCCGTACGCGGAATGGACCGACGCCTACACCGACGATCACGGCACCATCCCGCTCGGCATCTACTGCCGCTCCTCGCTCGCCGAACATATGGACGCCGAGCGCCTCTTCACCGAGACCAAGCAGGGATTCGGCTTCTACCACGACAACTTCGGTGTGCCGTACGCCTTCGGCAAGTACGACCAGCTGTTCGTCCCGGAGTTCAATGCGGGCGCGATGGAGAACGCCGGTGCCGTGACGTTCCTGGAGGACTACGTCTTCCGGTCCAAGGTGACCCGCGCTTCCTACGAGCGCCGCGCCGAGACCGTACTGCACGAGATGGCGCATATGTGGTTCGGCGATCTGGTCACCATGAAGTGGTGGGACGACCTGTGGTTGAACGAATCGTTCGCGACCTTCGCCTCGGTGCTGTGCCAGTCCGAGGCGACCGAATACACAAGTGCCTGGACCACTTTCGCCAATGTGGAGAAGTCCTGGGCCTACCGCCAGGACCAGCTGCCCTCCACCCATCCCATTGCCGCGGACATCCCGGACCTGCACGCGGTGGAGGTCAACTTCGACGGAATCACCTATGCCAAGGGCGCTTCCGTGCTCAAGCAGCTCGTCGCTTATGTCGGTCTGGAGCCGTTCCTCGCGGGTCTGCGCGCGTACTTCACCGAACACGCCTACGGCAATGCCACTTTCGACGATCTGCTGTCGGCGCTGGAGCAGTCCTCGGGCCGTGATCTGTCCGGCTGGGGCGCGCAGTGGCTCAAGACCACCGGCTTGAATATCCTGCGGCCGGACTTCGAGGTCGACGCCGAGGGCAAGTTCAGCTCGTTCGCCGTGGTGCAGGAGGGTGCGGCACCCGGTGCGGGCGAACGTCGCGTCCACCGCCTCGCCGTCGGCGTCTACGACGACCAGGACGGAAAGCTGGTGCGCACCAAGCGCGTCGAGCTCGATCTCGATTCCGCCGAGCGCACCGACGTCCCCGAGTTGGTCGGCGTGCCACGCGGCAAGTTCGTGCTGGTCAACGACGACGACCTCACCTACTGCTCGGTGCGCCTGGATGCCGATTCGCTCGACGTGCTGGTCAACCGCATCGCCGATATCGCCGAACCGCTCCCCCGCACGCTGGCCTGGTCGGCCGCCTGGGAGATGACCAGGCAGGCCGAATTCCGGGCCCGCGATTTCGTCGCCCTGGTCCAGCGCGGCATCGGCGCCGAATCCGAAATCGGTGTGGTGCAACGACTCCTGATGCAGGCCAACACCGCGATCGGCAGCTACGCGGATCCGGAATGGGCCGCCACCACCGGCTGGCCCGAATACGCCAACCGGCTGCTGGAGCTCGCTCGCGAGGCCGAGGCGGGTTCGGACCACCAACTCGCCTTCGTCAACGCACTCACCGGCGCCAAGCTGTCGGACTGGCACACCGAGGTGCTGGGTGAACTGCTCGACGGCGATCCGGCGAAGGTCGGTCTCCCGGGTCTGATCGTCGACACCGATCTGCGCTGGCGGCTGGTCACCGCTCTCGCCGCCGCCGGTGAGATCGACGCTCGAGGGCTCGCCGCCCCCACGATCGATACGGAGTTGTCCAACGATCCGACCGCGGCGGGTAAGCGGCACGCCGCGGCCGCGGCGACGGCCCGTCCGATCGCCGAGGTGAAGGAGCAGGCCTGGACGACGGTGATGTCCGACGATTCGGTCCCGAATATCACCGCCCGCTCGATCGTCGGCGGCTTCGCGCCCAACGGCCAGGGTGAGCTGCTGACGCCCTACGTGGAGCGCTATTTCGCCGAGGTTCCCGGCGTCTGGGAACGCCGCTCCAGCGAGGTCGCGCAGACCGTGGTCATCGGGCTCTATCCGGCGTGGGCGATCAGCGAGGAAGCCGTCGCGACGGCGGACAAGTTCCTCGCCGATGACCATCCGCCTGCGCTGCGCCGCCTGGTGATCGAGGGCAAGGCGGGCATCGAACGCGCACTGCGCGCCCGCGCCTTCGACGCCCAGGACTGAAACACTCAGCGCTGAAACACAAACGGCGCGTTCACCTCAACCGAGGTGAACGCGCCGGATGTGGAACGATCAGCGACCGATGGCGGCGGCCATCACGCGAACCGCGGAGACCAGGCCGTCGATGAGCTGGCCCTGCCGGAACGAACTCAGTGCGGCGGTGACGCCGAGCTGGCAGACGCGGTCATTGGCGCGATCGGCGACCTCGTGGCCGGAGCGCACCTCGATGGCCTTGTCATTGGGCGAAACCGCGATGAGCACCGAACGCGCGGCCTCGGGGGTCGCGGGGAAGACCGCGTCCGCACCGGCGGCCGGATCCGCACCGAGATCGCCGATGTAGATGTTGAAGCGCACCTTGGTCGCGCGGGTCGCCTCGGTGAGCACGTTGTCGATGGTGAGCCGCTCTTCATCGCTGAACGGGGCTTCCTTGAACACCGCGCCGGCCTCGTGCACACCCGAGACGCGGCCGCTGCTGGTGACCACCGAACCGTGCGGCAGTTCGGATTCGACTACCGCGGGCCAATTAGAACTTGCCACTTGCCCGGCCTCCGATCAGCTCCACGTCGGTGGATTCGATTGCCGCATGGTGCCCATGCGACGACTCAGCGTGGTGACTCGATCCGGTCACCTCGTCGGTAGCACTCCACAGCACGGGAGGCTGGGTCCACTTCTGACCGAGATCGAAGTGGACCGGCTTCTCGCCGGGCAGTGGCTTGCCGAGAAACGACAATCCGGCGATCGCGCCGTAGATCACCAGCGGGATGCCGAGGAAGATCAGCACTGTCTCGAGAATGCTCACGGAACAAAGGTAGACGATCCTCTGTAGTAGTTCGCGCTCTGGTCGAACTCGTGTTGTCCGGTCATACCAGCCAGGCGGCGGCATTTGCGGGCAACTGTCCGTTCACCGGTGGGGCGCTGACGAGCAGTACATCGCCCGGCGGCAGGGAGATCGGCACCGGGGATGCGTTCAGCACGCAGACCAGTCCACCCGGTCGCCGGAAGGCCAGGCAACCCGACGGACTGCCGTACCACTCGATCCGCGGGCCCGCGAATTCCGGTCGGACACCGCGTAATTCGATCGCCAAGCGGTACAACGACAGCGTGGAGCCAAGCGCCTCCAACTGCGCCTCGACCGACGACGACGCCCATTCCGGCGGTATCGGCAGCCAGGACTGCTCGGCCGTGGTGAAGCCGAACGGCGGCGTCGCGCCCTCCCACGGAATCGGCACCCGGCAGCCGTCGCGTCCGCGCTCGGTATGTCCGGAGCGTTCCCAGACCGGATCCTGCAGCACCGCCTCGGGCAGATCGTCCACATTCGGCAGCCCGAGTTCGGCGCCGTTGTAGATGAAGACAGCACCGGGCAGCGCCAACTCCACCATGATCATCGCGCGCGCCCGCGCCACCCCGACCGGACCGCCGCCGTAGCGGGTGACCTCGCGCTCGATGTCGTGGTTGGACAGGGTCCAGGTCGGCGAGGCGCCCACCGGCGCGACGGCCGCGAGTGAGTTGTCGATGGCGGCCCGCACCGGATCGGCGGCGAATTCGGTCTCGGCTAGACGGAAATTGAAGGCCAGATGCAGTTCGTCCGGCCGGACGTACTCGCCGAACCGGGTGTTGTCGTCGACCCATATCTCGCCGATGGAGACCGCGTTCGGATACTCGTCGAGCACCTTGCGGATGCGGCGGTGGATCTCGTGCACATTGGGATTGTTGAAGCGTGGATCGCTGTCGTCGTGCACGAGCATCTTGGTATCGACGCGCGCCATATCGGGCAGTCCATCCGGTTTGGCCATGCCGTGCGCGACATCGAGGCGGAAGCCGTCGACGCCGCGGTCGAGCCAGAACCGCAGCGTCTGCTCGAAATCGGCGGCGACCTCGGGATTCTGCCAGTTCAGATCGGGTTGCTCGCGCGCGAAGATGTGCAGGTACCACTGGCCGGGGGTGCCGTCGGCCTCGTTGATCCGGGTCCAGGCGGGTCCGCCGAAGATGCTCGGCCAGTTGTTCGGCGGCGTGGCGCCGTCGGGTCCGCGGCCGTCGCGGAAGATGTAGCGCTCGCGTTCATGGCTGCCGGGCGCGGCGGCCAGTGCCGCGGCGAACCACGGATGTTGATCACTGGTGTGGTTCGGCACCAGGTCCATGGTGACCCTGAGATTGCGGTCGTGCGCCTCGGCGATCAACTCGTCCATCGCCGCCATACCGCCGAACAGCGTGTCGATATCTCGCGGATCGGCGACGTCGTAGCCGCCGTCGGCCATCGGCGATCGCATCACCGGACAGATCCAGAGCGCGTCCACCCCGAGTAGTTCGAGGTAGCCGAGCTTCTCGCGAACTCCACCGAGATCGCCGATCCCGTCACCGTCGGAGTCCGCGAAGGATCTCGGGTAGACCTGGTAGAACACGGCCGACCGCCACCAAGGTTGGGCGGTGCTATCCACCGACGCCGGCACGGCAGGTGTATCAGTCACATCCGCAATAGTGCCAAAGATTTTCGGTAAATTCGCCCAGGCTCAACTGTGTTCTGCGACATCCGGCAAATTGTCAGCGTTGCATAACCCGAGCCGAAACCCCGGCGCTGACCCGGGAACTCGACGAAACGATCTCACCAAGCCGCATTCATCAGCGAATTTGCCGCCATCTCCAAATAGTCGAGCAATGCCTTGCGATGTTCATCGTCCAGTATTTCCGGTTCGATTTCCGCCACGCCGATGCGCATGCAGCGCAGCCACGCGTCGCGCTCCACCGGGCCGATTTCGAACGGCATATGCCGCATCCGCAGCCGCGGGTGCCCACGTTCGTCGGAGTAGGTGCGCGGCCCGCCCCAGTACTGCTCCAGGAACATACGCAGGCGGCGCTCGGCGGGTCCGAGGTCCTGCTCCGGATACAGCGGGCGCAGCACCTCATCGGTCGCCACCTCGCGATAGAACGCCGCGACGATCCGCTGGAACGTCTCCGCCCCACCGATCGCCTCGTAGAACGACGTGGCTGTCTGCTCGCCGGAACTCATCAGGTCCTCTCGATCGGGGCAATGTGCCGCCGTCCATTGTGCCCGCGTTACGAACGGGCGGCCCTTCAACCACAGTTCATCCGACATTGTGCGAAATCACCGTGCAATAGGAGGCGTTCCATGGTCAACTGGGTGGCAGTCTCTGCCGAGATACCACATGATCTTGATTACGAAGAAACCGGGGTCACCATGAAGCAGCGGCACGGCCGATCACATGAGGCCAGGACGCACCGACAACTCCAGCCCGCCGACGTCCACAATCGTGGGTCGGGGGCTACTCCGCTGCACATCTTGTCCGACCACCATCCGGGTGCCCATCGCACCGGTGAGCCTGCTCACCACATTCCACACCTCACTCCCGTCCAGAACGATGCCGCCAGCTGGTTGAAGCGCCGGGTGCTGCTTCTGAATGCCACCTACGAGCCGCTCACCGCACTGTCTGCGCGCCGCGCCGTCGTACTCCTCATCTGCGATAAAGCCGACACCGTCCACCACGGCCCCGAGGGTTCGGTGGTGCATTCCGCCGAATCCGCCGTCACGATTCCCTCCGTCATTCGGCTGCGCAGCTATGTGCACGTGCCCTATCGCGCGCGCGTCCCGATGACCCGTGCCGCCCTCATGCATCGCGACCGCTACCGCTGCGGCTATTGCGGCGGGAAGGCGGAGACCATCGACCATGTCATCCCGCGCAGCCGCGGCGGTGAACATTCCTGGGAGAATTGCGTCGCCAGTTGCGCGCCGTGCAACCATCGCAAGGCCGACAAGCTGCTCAGCGAGCTGGGGTGGACGTTGCGTTCGCCACTGGTTTCGCCGAAGGGGCCGCATTGGCGGCTGTTGTCCACGACCGCCGATCTGGATCCGGTGTGGTTGCAGTATTTGGGCGAGGGCGCCGCCTGAGCTCGCAGGCACAGGTGATCGTGCATGATCTCGGCGGACAGCGCAGCATCTGACGCTCACGGGCAGGCACGCCCCGACGGACTCGCGCATCGGCTTGGGCGAGATGCAGCGCGGTCCGAAGTCGTCGGAGGATCACGTGTATTCGACGACCAGCGTGGCCCAGGTGTCGGCTTCGAGGGCCTCGAAGACGTGCGGTGCGTCGCCCGGATAGGCGATGTAGTCGCCGGGCGCCAGCTCGACGGGTGCGTCGATCGGGCCGACGAGCGCGCGTCCACTGGCGAGGAGCACATGCTCGACCACGCCCGGGATATGCGGCTCCGATTTGCGCGCATGCCCGGGTTCGGACGTGATGCGGAACAGATCGCGGCGGGAGTTGGCCGGACCGGCCGCCAGCAGCGTTGCGCGGTACTCGGACTCGGCGGCGGCGACCACCGGCCCCTCCCCCACACGGATGACGTGAACGGTGGGCCGCGGCGGGTCGAGCAGCCGCGAGAAGGGCATATCCAGGGCGACGCACAGCGCCCACAAGGTCTCCAGGCTCGGATTGCCGGTGCCGGATTCCAGTTGGGACAGTGTGGATTTCGCCACACCCGCGCGGTTGGCGACCTCGGTGAGCGATAGCCCGGCGCGGGTGCGTTCGCGGCGCAGGGCAGCGGCGATCACCGCCTGTGGCGTCGTCGGACTCTGCTCCATTTCCGCTCCCGTCAAGTAACCGACCGCCCAACAGAGAACCATATTGACGAATCGTCCCGCCATGTTCACTATAAGCTACATGCGTTCGATATGGCGAACACTCGAGCGGGACACGCTCTCCGGGATCGCGGCGGTACTGCTCGCGGTCGGGCTGATCGGCGTTTCCTACGGTGCGACCGCCGTCACCTCCGGATTTCCGCTCTGGGTACCGATTGTGCTCGGGGTCGTGGTGCTCGCGGGCGGTGCGGAGTTCCTGTTCATCGGGATCATGGCCGCCGGTGGCAGCCCGATCGCGGCGGTGCTGGCCGGACTCCTGGTCAATGCCCGGCATGTGCCGTACGGGCTGTCGGTGCCCGATGTGGTCGGCACCGGATGGCGGCGGCGCATCGGCGTGCATGTGATGAACGACGAATCCGTCGCGCTGGCACTGGCCCAGCCCGATGTGGCGCGACGGCGGGCCGCGTATTGGGTGAGCGGGTTGGGCGTGCTCATCGCATGGCCGGGTGGTGCGGCGATCGGTGCGCTGATCGGGACCGTGGTGCCCGATACCGGTGCGATCGGGTTGGACGCGGTGTTCCCTGCGGTGCTGTTGTCGCTGATCATGCCCGCACTCCGGGCACGCGGCACCTTGCGCGCCGCACTGATCGGTGCCATCGCCGCCGTGGCGAGCGCACCGTTGCTGCCCGCGGGAATGCCTGTGCTGGTTGCGCTTTCGGGATTGTTCTTCGCCATCTCGAAGCGGGACGGCGAAGAGCCGGGCGTGGCACAGATATGAGCACACCGGTCTTGCTGGCGGCCATGGGCGCTTTGTCCGCCGGAACCTACGCGTTCCGTTCGTCGGGTCCCGCTCTGCGCAATCGCATCCGCTTCCCGGAGCGGGCGACGAAGCTCCTGGAGATCGGCGCGGTCGTGCTGTTGGCCGCGATGGTCGCCATCACCACCCTGCCCACGGGCTCCGGCCATCTCGGATTCGCCCTTCCCGCAGGCGTTCTCGTCGGCGGCCTCCTAGCCTGGCGCAACCAGCCCATGCTCGTGGTGATCCTGGCCGCCGCAGCCACTACCGCCGCCCTGCGCCTGTTCGGGGTTTCCTGACTCGGGGGTTGAAGAAGAGTGCGGCGAGATCCGCCGCTGAGCCGGAGCTCGTCGACCAGCGGCTGTGGCGCTTCGACACCCGCGCCGACCACGGGCCGCTCGAGGGAACAGCGGACCGATCGAGCGGCCCGGTCAGCATTTGCGGCAACAACTGTGCGGGAGCCTAGCTGGGAGTGAGCGGGATGCCGCCACCGCGGCGGCGGGCTACCGAGCCGTAGCGCGCATCGAGGCGCAACCAAGTTCTGGTGGCGCGCACGCGGACGATCTCGGCGGGTGGGATGTGGCGCGAGTCGGCCTTATCACCTGAGTGCGGAATGAAATCCATTGCGGTGAGGGCGAATACGACGCGCATCGGAACCTGCACCCGAGCCTCTTCGGCGGATACCGTGAGCACGGTCTGGTCCAGCAGGGATGCGGGCGGACCGTGACTGCTGCCGTGCTCCTTGGCCAGTGCCGCACCCTGCTCGGCGAGTTCGACGAGGGTGCGCGCGGGCACATCGTCGACATGTTCGAAACCGACATCCGGCGGCAGCGCCCCGCGCCAGGCCGAATCCATCGCGTAGCCGAGATCGATCGGACTGCCGGACGGCAAACCGGCCAGCACCAGATCGGCGCCGACGGTGACATCGTCGACACCGAGCTCGGCGACCACGGTGCGCACCGCGAGCGCCTCGAAACCCGTTGCCACCCATGCGGATATGTACCGTTCCCCCCGGCGGCGCATACGCACCACCGCCGCGGGGTCCAAACGCGTCGCCCGGGTCAGAAACGTCGCCAGGTTCTCACGCTCGGCCGGATCGGAAACATCGAGCACCCGCTGCCCCGACATCAGCGCGTCACCATCTGTGCGCCGCAACTGGATTCAGCCATCACCACACGACCATTCCACCACTGCCCGCGATCGAGCCGAACACTCCCGGATCGGCCACCAACTCCCGCCGAGTCGATTCGCGCCGCTGTCAGTCTTTCCACTCGGAGAGGTAATCACGTTCGCCATCGGTGAGCCGACGCAGGCGTTGCGTGCGCATATCGAAGGCCGCGATCTGGGTGGAGGCGATCACCGCGGCCGGCGAGTCCGGGGCCGCGCCATTGGCCCGGACCTCGTAACCGATGGTGAAGTCGACCGCACGCAGCTGCTCGATCCACATGGCGATATCGAGCGGGGTGTCCTCGTGCCGCAGCTGGCCGCGGTAGCGGACCCGAAGGTCCGCCAGCACGCAGCCCTCGCGCAACGGCGCGGTCGGGCGTCCGTCCTCGAACAGCCACGGAATCCGCGCCTCCTCCAGCAGGGTCACCATGCGGGCATGGTTGACGTGCTGGAACACGTCCATGTCCGACCACCTGACGTCTACCTTGGCGTGGAAGCGCTTGGGCAGCACCAGGCTGCCACCGAGCGCGCTCCCACTACCGTTTAACGAACTGGTCAACGCGGTACCTCCGATTGAGCGCCCACCCCGCTCACCATGCTTCGCACTTGCCGCGCTGCAACCGACAGCGTGGCGAGATCGTGGGTTCCGGACTCGAACAACTCCGACAGCGCGGCCCGAGCGCGCCCGAGCCGGGACTGGTTTTTCGACTCCCAGTATGCAATCTTCTCGTCCGCTGTCTCCTCCGGGTCGCCCCCGGAGAGCACGTCGAGAGTCAGTGAGCGCAGCGATCCGTACATATCGTCGCGCAGTGCGAGCCGGGCCAGCGCATGCCAGCGATCGCCGCGTTCCAGGTGGCTGACCGCCTGCAACAGCCAATCGATCTTGAGGTGATCGTTGAGCGCGTAGTACAGCGAGCCGACCTCCTCACCACTGCGATCGGTGATATCTGCGATATCCAACACATCGAGCAGCGGGAACAGATTCAGCAGCCCGAAGACCTCGGTGGCGAGGTCGGTCGGCGCGCCGCGGGCGATCACTTCGGCGGACTGATCGGTCAACGTCGAGACGTGATGTCCGCGCAGCCAGCCGGGCACCTTCGGCGCCAGTTCCCGCACGCCCCGGCTGTACCGGTTGATCTCCGCGCCGACCGCGATCGGCTGCGGACGGTTGCTGAGCAACCAGCGCGAGGCGCGGTCCAGCGTGCGCTTGGTCTCCAGTTCGAGTTCGTCGCGCACCGACACCGCGGCATCGGTGGCCCGGATCCGCGCCCACATATCGTGCAGATCGAAGATCTCGCTGGCCGCCGCGAATGCGCGCACGGCGTCGGACGAGCTCGCGCCGATCTCCTCGTTCAGCCGATGGGCATAGGAGATGCCGCCGTAGTCGACCATCTCGTTCACCACCATGGTGGTGGTGATCTCGCGACGCAGTCGGTGCCGCTTGATGGCGGTGCCGAAACGCTCGCGCAGCGGTGTCGGGAAGTACTCCGGCAGCCGGGTGGCGAAATACGCGATATCCGGCAGATCGGTTTCCAGCAGATCGGCCTTGAGCGAAAGCTTCACGTGCGCCATGAGATTGGACAATTCCGGCGACGCGAGACCAGTGCCCTCTTCGAGCCTGCGCTTGATCTCTACCTCCGAGGGCAGCGCCTCCAGCTCCCGATCCACCCCGCGACGCGCCTCCAGATCTTCGATGAGCCGCTGGTGCACATTCAGCATCCCGGCCGCCTCGGCCCGGGAGATGCCCATCAGGAAATTCTGAGAGACGTTGTCCTGCAACACCATCTGAGCGACCTCATCGGTCATCGAGGCGAGCAGCGGATTGCGTTCGGCCTCGGGCAGTACACCCGCGCTGACCACGCCGTCGAGCAGCACCTTGATATTGACCTCGTGGTCGGAGCAGTCGACACCGGCCGAGTTGTCCAGTGCGTCGGTGTTCATCTTGCCGCCGTTGCGGCAGAACTCGATCCGGCCGAGCGCGGTCGCACCGAGATTGCCGCCCTCGCCGATCACCTTGACCCGCAGCTTATTTCCATTGACGCGCACCGCGTCATTGGACTTGTCGCCGACCTCGGCATTGGTCTCGGTACTCGCCTTGATGTAGGTGCCGATGCCACCGTTCCACAGCAGCTGAACCGGCGCGAGCAGAATCGCCCGCACCAGTTCCGGCGGCGACAGCGCGACCACATCATCGGCCAGCCCCAACGCCTTGCGAGCCTGCGGGCTGATCGGCACCGACTTCACGGTGCGATCCCAGACGCCACCGCCGGTGCTGATCAGCGAGGTGTCGTAATCGGCCCAGGACGAGCGCGGCAGTGCGAACATCCGCTGCCGCTCCCGGAACGAGGTATCGGCAACGGGCTCCGGGTCCAGGAAGATGTGCCGGTGGTCGAAGGCCGCGACCAACCGGATGTGCTCGGACAACAGCATGCCGTTGCCGAAGACATCGCCGCTCATATCGCCGACCCCGACCACGGTGAAATCGGTTGTCTGCGTGTCGATATCCATCTCCTGGAAGTGGCGCTTCACACTCTCCCACGCACCCTTGGCAGTGATGCCCATCGCCTTGTGGTCGTAACCCGCCGAACCACCCGAGGCGAATGCGTCACCGAGCCAGAAGCCGTAGCGCTGGGCCACATCATTGGCGATATCGGAGAACGTCGCGGTCCCCTTATCGGCGGCCACCACCAGGTAGGTGTCATCGCCGTCGCGGCGGATGACCCGCTCGGGCGGCAGTACCGCACCGGTCGCACGGTCGACGTTATCGGTGACATCGAGCAGACCGGAGATGAAGGTCCGATAGCATTCGACGCCCTCCGCGCCGAGCGCCTGCCGATCCGCGGTCGGATCACCGGTGGCGGCGGGCGGCTGTTTCACCACGAATCCGCCCTTGGCACCCACCGGCACGATGACCGCGTTCTTCACCGCCTGCGCCTTCACCAGGCCCAGGATCTCGGTGCGGAAATCCTCCAGACGGTCCGACCAGCGCAACCCGCCACGCGCCACCGGACCGAACCGCAGATGCACACCCTCGACCCGAGGTGAGTACACGAAGATCTCGAATTGCGGTCGCGGCTTGGGCAATTCGGCGATCTCGCGCGGTTCCACCTTCACCGAGATGTATCCGCGCGAATTGCCCTGGGCATCGGTTACGTAGTAGTTCGTCCGCAGCGTCGCCTTGACCAGCGACAGGATCGCACGCAGGATCCGGTCGGCGTCCAAGCTGACAACCTCATCGATGCGGCCGCGGACCCGGGTCTCCAGTTCGGCGGCGTGCTCGGCCGATTCGATATCCGGATCGAACCGCGCCGCGAACAGATCGACGAACAGCCGCGCGATATCCGGGTAGGCGAGCAGCACCCTGGTGATATTCGCCTGGCTGTACGGGAAGTCCGCCTGCTGGAGGTACTTCGCGTACATCCGCAGGATCGATGCGGTCCGCCACGTCAGCCGGGCGCGCAACACGAGTTCATTGAGCCCGTCGGCTTCGCCACGTCCGAACCAGACCGCTTCGAAGGCCTCGGTGAACCGGTCGTGCAGCCCACGCTCCTCCGATTCCAGCGCTTCGGCTCTCGCCGAAGACTCCAACAGTTCCGCGTCCAGATCCCGGTCCAGTGAACTGCGCAGCAATTCCGGCCTGGCCAGCAAACCGAAGTCATAGATCCAGCGTTCCCCGCCGTCATCACCGAGTGCCGGATCCAAGAGAATCTGATACGGCCGCTCGTCGACCACCTCGACACCGAGGCTCTGCAGCACCGGCAGCACCTGACTCAGCGAGATGCCGCTGCCGCCGATATAGAGCGTGAACCGCCAGGAACCCGGCACCGAATCCGCACGGCGATACAGGTATTGGTCGATGGAACCCGACGCGAGGCCCTCCAGCCGGACCACATCGGCCAGTGCGCGCTCGGCGGCGAAATCCTGTTTGTACGCCTCCGGAAATGCCTCGGCGTAGCGCTGCACCACGCCGGGATCCAGCACGGTCGAGGTGCTCACCGCATCGTTGAGGCGGTCGTCCCAGGTGTGCGTCGCCTCGGCGAGCAGGTTCTGGATGCGCAGCCGATTGGCCTCGGACGTGTCGGCCTGGGCAACCGATTCGCGCGGCACCCCGAGCTCGGACTCCGGCATGCGCACCGTGAAATACACACTGGCCAGCTCGCTTTCGCTGACCCGCGCGGAGTAGTCGATGGAGACACCGCCAAGTTCGCGCACCAGGATTTCCTGCATCTCCAGCCGCACCCGCGTGGTGTAGCGATCCCGGGGCAGATAGACCAGGCACGCGACGAACCGGCCGTAGCCGTCCGAGCGCAGGAACAGCCGAACCTGCCGGCGCAGACCGACATTCAGCACCGCGGTCGCGGTGCGACGCATGGTCTCGACATCGGAGGAGAACAGCTCGGTGCGCGGGAACGACTGGATGACCTCGAGCATGGCCTGTCCGGAGAACGAATCCAGATCGAAGCCGCTCTCCTCGATCACCGAACGCACCCGGCGCGCGATCACCGGGATATCCATGACGTTCTCATGTACCGCGGTCACGGTGAAGACACCGATGAACAGGTGCTCGCCGACGATGGTGCCGGACTCGTCGAAGTCGGCGACGCCGATGAAGTACGGATACACCGAGCGGTGCACGGTGGCGGGCACTAAGCCTTGGGTCAGCATGAGCAGCTGGCGGTCGCCGGCGTTGATCGGCACATGGAAGTCGGTGCCGATATCCGGGCGCAGCACGCCGAGGCAGGTGCCGGGCAGCGGGTTCGAGATCGTCTGTTCCTGATCGGCGCTGAGCCGGTAGCGGGCATAGCCGAGCACGGTGAAATTGCCACTGGCCAACCAGCGCAACAGATTCGCGGTATCGACGAGATCGGTATCGGAGAACGGCGCGTGGCCGGATTTCGCCGCGACCTCCAGTTCATCGGCCAGATTGCTCTGCACCTGTTTGATGGCCTCGGTGTCACCGATGACCTGACGCACATCCGCGACGACGTCCGGTATCGACTGCTCGATCCGGCCCAACAGGGCCGCACTGGTCGACGGGTGCAGTTGCAGATGCATCCACGATTCGCGCAGGCCATCGGTGCCGTTGCTGTCGACCTCGTGTGGCGCGGCGCTGATCAGCCGTCCGTCCGGATCGCGCGTCACCTCGAAGATCGGGTGGATCACCTCGCTCACGCTGACGCCCATCCGGCTCAGCGAGGAGGTGATCGACTCCACTAGCAGCGACATATCGTCGGTGACCAATTGCACCGCGGCGCCGAGGCCGGAGCCGTCGTCGGGGTGGTAGACCCGCACCAGCGCCCGCCCGGCGGGGCGGGTCATCGCGAGTTCCATATGCCGCCGGAAGATCTGAGTGATCCCGGTGATCGCACAGTCCACATCGCCCGCGTCGACGTGGCGGAAATACGCCTCCTCGAGGGTTGCGAGTTCGCCACGCAGCGACTGCGGCAAACTCGCGGCCCACGCCGCACTGGACAATTCGGACGAGACCGTCATTTTTTCGCCAACTCCTCGGATTCGGTTCCGCAACAAAGTGACGCCGGTCCGAGAGTAGCTGTGCCGTGCTGACGCGTGGGTGAATTCCCTTCTAAATGCAGGGTGTTCACCGATACCGCAACGTTCGCCGCTTGATAGCCGAGGTCGATGGTCCCGGCACAGCTCCCGATCGGACCGGCAACGTCAGGTAGACGCAATCGCGGTGGTAGCGACCCAATGCCCGGACTGCGCCTGCGCATGCACGTTCCCCACCATAGTCAGATCTTTGGAAGGGCGTGTGTCGACTGTATTTCCTTCGATGAAGACACCGCGCGGTGCGTGTTCGCCGCAATTCCTTCGGCAGAACGACCGTTCGACATCGTCATGCACAGATTTGATCGCCTCGGCACTGGTCCGCAACCCAGTCCGGCGACTCGGCACCGAAGGGTGTTCGGCAATGGGGATCGCGGATTGCCCGGACTGCGCCTGCTATCTCCGCGACAGCATCCGAACCGGACGCGTCGGCCGAATCGATCCCGCTGAAACATGGTGTGGCGGCTCGACTGAGCCCCCGTTCGGCTCGCCCGGCGGGGCAGTGCACACGGCAACCGCCCCGCCGGACGCCGGACTCAGTCGCGGGTGAGCTTGCGGTGCGTCACCCGGTGCGGGCGGGCCGCCTCCGGGCCGAGGCGCTCGATCTTATTGGCCTCGTATGCCTCGAAGTTGCCCTCGAACCAGAACCACTTCGCCTCGTTGTCGGTGTCACCCTCCCACGCCAGGATGTGGGTGCAGGTGCGGTCGAGGAACCAGCGGTCGTGGGAGATGACCACAGCGCAGCCCGGGAACTGCTCGAGCGCGTTCTCCAGCGAACCCAGCGTTTCCACGTCGAGGTCGTTGGTCGGCTCGTCGAGCAGGATCAGGTTGCCGCCCTGCTTGAGGGTCAGCGCCAGGTTCAGGCGGTTGCGCTCACCACCGGAGAGCACCCCGGCCGGCTTCTGCTGATCCGGACCCTTGAAGCCGAACGCGCTGACGTAGGCGCGCGAGGGCATCTCCTGGTTGCCGACCTCGATGAAGTCCAGCCCGTCGGAAACGACCTGCCAGACATTCTTCTTCGGGTCGATGCCAGCGCGGTTCTGGTCGACGTAGCTCAGCTTGACGGTCTCGCCGACCTTCACCTCACCGCTGTCGGGCGACTCGAGCCCGACGATCGTCTTGAACAGCGTGGTCTTACCAACACCGTTCGGGCCGATGACACCGACAATGCCGTTGCGCGGCAAGGTGAACGACAGATCCTTGATGAGCTGACGATCGCCGAAGCCCTTGTCCAGATGCGCGACCTCGACGACCACACTGCCCAGGCGCGGACCCGCCGGGATCTGGATCTCCTCGAAGTCCAACTTCCTGTGCTTCTCGGCCTCGGCAGCCATCTCCTCGTACCGGCCGAGGCGGGCCTTGTTCTTGGCCTGGCGGGCCTTGGCGCCGGAACGCACCCAGGCCAGCTCCTCCTTGAGCCGCTTCTGCAGCTTCTGATCCTTCTTGCCCTGGACCTCGAGACGCTGGGCCTTCTTCTCCAGGTAGGTGGAGTAGTTGCCCTCGTAGGGGTAGGCGCGGCCGCGGTCGAGTTCGAGGATCCACTCGGCGACATTGTCGAGGAAGTACCGGTCGTGTGTGACGGCGAGGACGGCGCCCTGGTAGGAGGCCAGGTGCTGTTCGAGCCACAGCACGCTCTCGGCGTCGAGGTGGTTGGTCGGTTCGTCGAGCAGCAGCAGGTCGGGCTTGCTGAGCAGCAGCTTGCACAGTGCGACGCGGCGGCGCTCACCACCGGAGAGGTTGGTGACCGGCTCGTCCGGCGGCGGGCAGCGCAGCGCGTCCATGGCCTGCTCGAGCTGGGAGTCGACATCCCAGGCATCGGCGTGATCGAGGTACTCCTGCAGCTTGCCCATTTCGTCCATGAGCTCATCGGAGTAGTCGGTGGCCATGAGTTCGGCGATCTCGTTGAAGCGATCCAGCTTCACCTTGACCTCGCCGAGGCCCTCCTCGACATTGCCGCGAACCGTCTTCTCCTCGTTCAGCGGCGGCTCCTGCTGCAGGATGCCCACCGTGGCACCCGGCGAAATGAAGGCGTCTCCGTTGTTCGGCTGGTCCAGTCCGGCCATGATCTTCAGCACGCTGGATTTACCCGCGCCATTGGGGCCGACGACGCCGATCTTCGCGCCGGGAAGAAAGTTCAAGGTGACATCGTCGAGCACGACCTTGTCGCCGTGCGCCTTGCGAACCTTCTTCATTTGGTAGATGAACTCAGCCATACAGGGAAGCCTATCGGTGTGGGTATGGATGGAATGCAGCAGAGCCACCACTGTCGCCGGGGGTATCCGGCCTGCGGTCAAGCGTCGGCGGGCTCGGTATCCGCGAGCCGGGGCGGTGCGGAAGTCAGGGACGTCGCGTCCTCCCCCGGTCCCTCCCCATCGACGCGTGCACGGTCATCAGCGCTGGATCGGTCACAACTATTCCGTGCCAGGGTACTGGGTCCCGACGCCGCGCCCGAAACCGCGCGCCGAACCACCTGTGCGGTGCAGCGGGACAGGTCCGGCCCGATCGAGGTGGCGCGCATCTCGACATCGCGCCGCTCCACGCCATCCCTGGCCCGGTACTCGTGGGTGCGCAGCTGACCGTAGGCGATGACCGGATCGCCGCGCCGCAATGACGCGTCGACACCGACCACCAGACGACGCCAGCAGCTGACGGTGAGGTAGAGGGTCCCGCTGTCGACCCATTCACCCGTCTCCGGATTGAACCGCCGGGAATTACTCGCCATCCGGAAGCTCACCACCTGCTCGCCATTGGTCAGATCGCGCTTGACCGGATGGGTCACCACGGTCCCGATCACGGTAACCATCGATTCATACATCATTCCGCCCCTTTACATTTCGATCCGTCCGGCTCCCGGGTCCCTCACCGAGATGCCCTTTCAGCCTGACGGCTCCGCGCCCCCTCCGGCCGACCCGATTCCCGAATGTGGACAACCTCGCCACATGTGAACAGTCGACGCTTCAAAATCCCCGAGCGGACTAAAGCACCGCCAGATCGGTATTGGCGCCACACAGCACGACCACCGGTCGCTCCCCCTCGGCAGGCACATACGCACCGCTCTGCACGGCGGCCAACGCCGTTGCCCCGGCAAGCTCGACCACGACCCGGAACTCGCGCCACAGATATTCCCGAGCGGTCGAGATGGCGTCATCGGTCACCAGCAGCGACCGGACTTCATAGCGTCGCGCGACATCCAGCGCGATATCCCCGATTCGATTGGCACCCAAGGAATCCGCCGCGATGCCGCGGACATTCACATCCACCGGACGGTCCGCCTGCAGCGCGGCGTTCAGTGTCGGAATGCCCTCCGGTTCGACCCCGACCACCTGCTGGCGCCGCCCCAACGCCGCGGCGATCCCGGCGACCAACCCGCCGCCACCGACCGCGACCAGCACCGGCGGCCGCCCGCGCACCTGCTCCTCCAACTCCAGCCCGACGACACCCGCCCCGGCGACCACGGCAGGCAGGTCGTAGGCGTGCAGCTGCAACGCCCCCCGCTCTTCGGCGAGCTCGGTCGCGTACTTGTAGGCCTCCGCGTAAGTCGTTCCGTGCCACAGCACTTCGGCGCCGTATGACCACATCGCGGCTACCTTGGTATGCGGCGCCGACTCCGGAACCACCACCGTGCACGTCTTGCTGAGACGAGCCGCGGCCAGCGCGGCCGCGATCCCGGCGTTCCCACCGGAGGCGATGACCACGTGGTCGACCTGAGCGGACGACTCCAGCAGCGCGTTGAAGCTGCCGCGCACCTTGAATGTCCCACCGTGCTGCAGGTACTCGAGTTTCAGCGTGACCGGAACCGGCCCGTTCGGTCCGATGATCGAGGTATGGAATACCGGCGTCTTGCGCACCTGGCCGGCCAGCCGTCTGCGGGCCGCTCGCACATCGGATCGATATACCCGTCGGGCGTGCCTGTTCTCGACCACCGCGGTACTCCGCTCACTCACGCTGGCACCTCGATGGGAGCTCAATGACGTATTCCTCGATCACGCTTGGCCAGTTCGGCGAACATGGCATTGTGGGCGGCCAGCTCCGCGTCGTGGTCGCGATCGGCGGCCCGGTCGGTCCGTTTCGCGAGTTTCGCATCGCTGCGCGACCACTGGATGAGCAGCGCCAACATCACCACGACCAACGGCACCTCACCGCTGGCCCACGCCAGGCTACCGCCAGTGCGCTGATCACCGAGCAGGTCACTGTTCCAGCCGAGGGCAAGACTGCGGAAGAACCACCCGCCCATCACGGTGGTCATGCTCATCAACGCGATGCCGAAGAATGCGTGGAAGGGCAGGGACCCGAACACCATGCCCAGCTTGGTCAGCGGCTCCACCTGGCGCGGCTTGGGGTCGATGCCGATGACCACCCAATAGAACAGATAGCCGCTGAGCAGGAAATGCAGATTCATCATCAGATGCGCCGCATGGGAGTCGACGAACGAGTCGTAGATGCCACCCATGTACAGGGCGTAGAACCCGCCGACGAAGATCACCGACGCGACGATCGGATGGGTCAGAAAACGCGAGACCGGATTGTGCACCGCCGCCAGAATCCACTCCCGCGGCCCGGGAACGCCGCCGCGCCCCGCCGCGGGCAACGCCCGCAGCGCCAGGGTGACCGCACCGCCGAGCGCGAACAGAATCGGCGCAAGCATCGATAGCGCCATGTGCTGTCCCATGTGCACGCTGAAGACCGCGGGCGAGTACCGCCCGACCCCCGACGAGGTGGCGAAAAGCAGGATTGCGCAGGCCGACAACCAGGCGATGGTCCGCCCGACCGGCCAGGCATCGCCCCGCGCGCGCAACCGTCGCACCCCCAGCAGGTACAGCACGGCAAGCACGATGGCCAGCGTGCCGAAGATCAAATCGAAGCGCCAGTCGAACAGTATTCGCGAGGCCGTCGGCGGACCGTCGAGGGTGTAGCCGAGTTCCACCTCGGCCGGTGTCGGCACGCTGGTCGGCGGCGGTGGCGGCGTGCGCCCCAACCCGACGGCCAGACCCATCGTGGCCGCGAAGATCAGCACCTCCAGCCCACCGAATCGGATGAGCGCGGCGCGGTTACGCGGATTCGCCGCGAGCGCGGGGAGGCTGGCGCGGCGCTGCAGATATCCGAATACGCCGAGCACTGCTAGGGCGCAGGCCTTGGCGATCACGAGTCGGCCATAGGTGGTGGTGAACAGATCGCTCCACGGCACGCGCACCCAGGAATTGATCACACCGCTGACGCCGATCACAACGAAGGCGATGGTGGCGGTGAGCGAGAACCGCTTGGCCGCGACATCGGTGTGTTCGCCGCCGCGCAGCGCATGCGCGAGCACCGCGAACAATCCGCCGACCCATACCGCGGCCGAAACCAGGTGCAGGATCAGACTGTTCGTGGCTAAATCGTGCGCGCCGCCCGCGGAGGAATGCCCGGTCAGCGCCAGCGGCATCATGGTCAGGATCGCGCCGCCGAACAGCACCGGGGCCCATCCCCAACGCAGTGCGAGTCGGCAACCCACCGCGACCATCAGCGCCAACACCACCGTCGTGCGCCACGCCTGGGCCAGCTCCACTTGGTCGATCGCGTGCCACAGCTGTGCCGGCCGCCAGATCTGCCCGACCGGCTGCCCGGTGGTGTCCGACACCGTCAGCGGTATGAGCAGCGCCGCACAACACGCCCACGTCAACGCGAAGTTCGAGGCGCGCCGCACCGCCCGATATCCGCCGACATCGAGCAGCCCATCGGCCTGCGGCGGCACCAGGAATGCGGCGAGCAGCAGCGAGCCGACGGTCAGCGCCGCGGACAGATCGGCGAGTGCGCGCACGGCCGGCAGGCCATAGGTGGTCAGCGGTCCCGGATCCGGAATGCCGAGCAGACTCAGCGCCTGCGCCGCCGACAGTCCGACGATCATCGC
Organism: Nocardia sp. NPDC102475; assembly: GCF_055584605.1. Taxonomy (NCBI): domain Bacteria; kingdom Bacillati; phylum Actinomycetota; class Actinomycetes; order Mycobacteriales; family Nocardiaceae; genus Nocardia; species Nocardia sp. NPDC102475. Next base: position 522,689 of record NZ_JBVJLS010000002.1, read on the forward strand.
GGCGACCACCGCGGCGATGGCACCGGCCAGCACCATCAATGTCGCGAAGGTCGCCCCGGAGCCCGGCTTACCCGTTTCGAGCTCGGGTGCGACGGACGGGTCCTGCGGTGACGACATGGCACTGAGCGTAGTCGGCCCTTAATGCGTGGCCCGGCGGGGTTTGGGCCGATATGGTGGCTAACGGATCGGAGGTGCGATGTCGATCATGCCGCGACTCGCTTGGCCCACACACGGCAGGTGGCTGAAATGTTGCTGACGCTAAGAACCTAGCCATCTGGACGGTCGCTATACTTGGCGCGCTGGACAGCACGGCCAATGTCGGCCATGGTGGAACCCACTGCCTCCGTAGCTCAGTTGGATAGAGCAAGGGCCTTCTAATCCCTAGGTCGCAGGTTCGATTCCTGCCGGGGGCGCCGCGCAGCCCGTCCGTTCGCGTTTCTGCGGGCAGACGGGTACCGCGCACGTCGTCTCACCCTCTGTCGACCGTCCGCGGATCCAAGTTCGAGGGCTCGTCCCCAAAGTCAACACCTAGGAACTCACCGATTCAGTTGTCACGTGTGTGACCGATTCCCCGTCCGAGTAGCCCGAAGTATGCAGAGGTCACGGCCTGCCGTGGGATAGATACCACCCCAGAGCACCCCTTAAACGGGGAAAATCAAAGTTCTTCAGCGACTCGCCGTGATCCGACAGCGTTTCTATTGAGACGATTCGGAGTCCGCCGCCGTCTGGACTGGCGCTCTCGTGGTTCGTCGCCTGAGAAACCAGCCACCGACCAGGACCGGAACCATGATCAGCGGTACGGCGATGATTGCGCTGCGCTGTTCGGCGCTTCCGCTGCTCGCCATCAGCGCTACTACACCGGCGAGGAAGACCAGGGTGGCGATGCCGGTGTAGGGCGTGCCGATCAGGCGGAATGTGGGGCGGGTCGCGCGGCCGTCGCGCCACCAGCGCCAGAGTTGTAATTGGCACAGGACGATCGCCGCCCAGGCGGTGATGACGCCGAGGGCCGACATGTTCAGCACGATCTCGTAAGCCTGCTCGGGGACTACCGCATTGAGTCCGACGCCGGTCAGGGCGATTGCACCGGTGGCCAGAATTCCAACGTACGGAACCCCGTTCGCCGACAGCTTGGCGGCGCGGGCGGGGGCGCTGCCGTTCATCGACATGGAGCGCAGGATTCGGCCCGTCGAGTACAGGCCCGCATTGAGGCTGGAGAATGCCGCTGTCAGTACGACCAGATTCATGACGGAATCCGCGCCGTCCACACCGATTTTGGCGAAGAACGTGACGAACGGGCTCTGCCCCGCACGGAAGGCGGTGTAGGGCAGCAGCAGGCTGAGCAACACCAGCGAACCGACATAGAACACGGCGATGCGTGCGATCACCGAGTTGATGGCGCGCGGCATGATCTTCTCGGGATTCTCCGCCTCTCCGGCGGCGGTGCCCACCAATTCCACTGCGGAGTAGGCGAATACGACACCGGTAGTGACGACGACCAACGGCAGCATCCCGGCCGGGAACAGGCCGCCGTGATCGCGCAGGACACCGGGCCCGGTGCTTTCGCCCGAGATCCGGAAGCGGCCGACGAGAAAGACCGTGCCGATCACCAGAAAGCTCACCAGCGCGATAACTTTGATCAGCGCGGCCCAGAATTCCAGCTCACCGAACCAGCGCACCGAGACCAGATTGATCGCCACCACCACGGCCAGCGCGATCAGCGCGATGACCCACTGCGGAATCGCGCCGAAGGCCGACCAGTAGTGGACATAGGTGGCGATGGCCGTGATGTCCACGATGCCGCTCATGCACCAGTGGAAGAAATACATCCAGCCGACCGCATACGCGAGTTTCTCGCCGTAGAACTCGCGGGCGTAGGAGACGAACGACCCCGACGACGGACGGCGCAATACCAGCTCGCCCAGCGCGCGGAGCACGAAGAAGACGAAAACTCCGCATACGGCGTAGACCAGAACCAGCCCGGGACCGGCGCTGGCCAACCGACCGCCCGCACCGAGGAACAGCCCGGTCCCGATGGCGCCGCCGATCGCGATCATCTGTAACTGACGCGGGCGGAGACTCTTCTGATACCCGACGTCCTCGTCATGCAATACGTCAGCCACAGTGCCTCCCGCGCTCCCGGATCGTATCGTTGAATAATGTATCGTCAAATAGCGGTACACTCAATGGTGGTAAAATATTCGCCGTGCGAGCGGTGGTAGTCGGATCCGGAATCGTCGGCCTGTCAACGGCATTCGAACTGCTGCGCGGCGGGCACCATGTCGTGGTGGTGAGCGCGGAGCCCATCGACTCGACGACATCGTTTCTGGCCGCCGCGGTGTGGTTCCCCACCGCGGTCGGGCCGACCGATCGTGTGACCGCTTGGAGCGTCGAGACGTTCACCCATCTGGAACGACTCGCGCGAGCCGATACCCCTGGCGCGCGCATGTGTGAATCGCTCGCCGTCTATCGCGACGAACCGGCGACACCGTCCTGGTCCGAGGCCGTCCGAGCGTTCCGGCGGGCGCGGGCGGACGAACTCCCGCCGCACTACCGATTCGGGTTCCGGTTCGCCGTTCCATTGCTCGAGATGCCGATCTTCCTGCCGTGGTTGGCATCTCAGGTTCGCGAAGCGGGCGCGTACTGGATTCGGCGGACGATCCGGAGTCTGGACGAGCTCGACGATCTGGCGCCCGATGTCATCGTGAACTGTGCGGGTCTGCGTGCCGGTCCGCTGGCCGACGACGCCGAGGTCTATCCGATCCGAGGCCAGATCGTGCGCATCACCAATCCTGGCATCTCGGTGTCGGTACGTGACGAAGCACACCCCCTTGGACGCGCGTATGTCCACCCCCGCACCCATGACTGCATTCTCGGTGGCTCACTGGAGACGGGCGCATGGGATCGCACCCCCGATCCGCAACTGACACAGTCGATCCTGCGTCGATGCCGAGATCTCGTACCGCAGCTGACCGGCGCGGAGGTTATCGAAACAGTCGTCGGACTGCGGCCGGGTCGCGCCGAAGTCCGACTGGAGATCGCCCAGGCCGACGCGTCATCGGTTCCCGTGGTCCACAACTACGGCCACGGCGGCTCCGGCATCACCATCGCCCACGGTTGCGCCCGCGAGGTGTCGGCGCTCATCGATACGCTGTGAGCGGTTGAACCAATAGTCGCGTTGGCTCGTAGTACGGGGGACGAGTTGCGATCCGCGCATCGTCGAATTGCGACGAAGGGTTCGAAAGATGAATTCAGCCAGACGTTTTCAGCAAGTCACCGTGCCGATCGCGGCCGCCGCTATCGTTCTCGCGGGTCTGCTGAGCGCCTGTGGTGGCGAGAAAGGTGCCGAGGCGGTGGCACAGACGACCGCGGCCACCGTCGTGGGACAGGCACCGGCGGTAGCGAAAACGCAAGGCTGGCTGAAGATCTACGACGGCACCGCGCCGGCCGGTACCGCGAATGCGGTACAGCTCCGCGTGACCAGCAATCCTACTGTGGGACAGTATGTTTCGGACGGATCCGGCCGGTCGCTGTACCGGTTCGACAAGGACACGGCGACACCGTCGGTATCCAACTGCTCCGGACAGTGCGCAGTGACCTGGCCGCCGCTGACCGTGACCCGCGACCAGGTGCTCTATGCCGCGGGAATCGATCCTCAACCCGTCGGATTCATCGAACGTGCCGACGGCGCATGCCAAATCACCATCGGCGGCTGGCCGGTGTACTACTTCTCTAAAGACACCAAGCCGGGTGATCTGCTCGGGCAAGGTGTCGGCGGAACCTGGTTCGCAGTGGCTCCGAACGGCGGCAAGGCCCTGAGCAAGTGATCACACAGGCCCTCATTGGCTGCCCTGACCGGTGGGGTGGCTGAATTGACGCCACTCCCGGTCCAAGCGGATGTGGCGGCGATGGTTCAGCGCCCACGTAGTGGACCAGACGACTGCGGCTGCGCCGCACCAGATTTCGAGTAGAACGGCGATACCGACACCGACGCCGTGCACGGCGGCGGCACTGGACGGTTCGGGAGGGGCAGTCGGTGTTCCGTCCGGGCCCAGCCAGACGGGGGCGGGCCGGCCGGGTTCGGCGGCATCGGGGACACCGACGGTCGCGGTGCCGGACTTGCCGTCGTGAGTCCAGAACACCTGCGCCTCGAAGTGATCGCGCACCGTTCCGTTGCGGTCCGCGATAGGTGCGGCGACCCGGGCCGGGGTACCGACAATGGTCCCTGTCACAACGATTTTCGTGGCGTTTTCGGTGTGGATCCGTTCGGATGCCGAGCTATAGGCCGCGGTACCGGCCGCCGCGGCGGTCGGTACCGCGATCAGCAGTACCAGGACGGCCAGAATGCGGACGAACCCCTCCACCCGATCGGAGACCCGCATCAGCGGACTGGGATTCCAGGGCTGCATCCGCCAGCTCCGCACCGGCCACGTCGGCGACACCGACACCTCCATCACCTCCTACGACGGAGCCCGCGAGCAACCGCGACTCCTATCCCGGGCATTCCCCCGACTCGCCAATTGATGCACCGGCGGAAGCCCGGAACATGGTCGAACCCCGCTCGGCGCACGTCCGAGCGGGCTTCATCGGCTCATACCTACTGAATCGACGGACGCGGTGACCCGGTTACGCTTCTGCTGCCCGACCACCCGAGCGCCGCCCCGACGGCGACCATGCCGACGCCGAGGGCGAAGTGCAGCCAGTTGTCGGCGGTGTCCACCGGGACGAAGTTCGCATCGCTGTGCTGGTCGATGACCAGCCCGTACAACCACAGCACCAGGTAGATGATGCCGCCGCCGAGCAGGAACGCCCGGGATGCGAGCGCTGTGCGTGATGCCAGCAAGCCGGCTACGCCGAACACCAGGTGGACGATGTTGTGCAGGATCGAGACGTTGAACAACCCGAGGAGCTGGGCGTCGGAGCTGTGTCCGGCCCATTCCATGCTGTCGTAATTCGTGGTGATGCCCGGTATGAAGCCGAGCACGCCGACCACCAGGAACACCGCGCCGACCGCCGCCGCCGCGATGCGCAGCGGCGTCCAATGCGCGGCTGAGGTTTGCGCGTGATGCGCGGCCATGGTGACTGCCTCTCCCGAACCAGGCGTCCGAACAGGCACCCGTTTCGTGCGACTGATTTCGATGACTGCCGGTTTTGTGGCAGTCACCTGCGTCATACCCGTGCGCGGTGTAGACAAACGAATAAACCCGCAGGTCCAGCGCGCAGACCGGCCCCTACAGCCAAATGAGGCAGAAGGGGTGTCCGACGGGATCGGCATAGACACGGAACTGCTTGTCGTCATTGGCCTGCACCAAGCGCGCGCCGAGTGCGAGCGCTTTCGGCTCGGCCGCTTCGATCTCGTCCACCAGCACATCGAAATGCACCTGCTGGGACGCTTCCGGATCCGGGAAACGCGGTGGTCGATACTGCGGCGCGTATTGGAACGCCAAGCGCCTGCCGCCGGGTTCTTCGATGACGACCCAAGTGTCATCCGGCGCATCGGTCGGCTCGGCGCCGAGCAGCCGGGCATAGAACTCGGCCAGCTCAGGCGGATCCGGGCAATCCAGCACGACAGTGCGCAGACTTCCGACGCTGCCGTCGGCCATCATTCGACCTCCTGTATGTCGCGGAAATGCTCATCGCGTACCCGCGCGCGGACACTCGAATCCGCATGCAGTGGTATGGGCGGAATCTGCATTAGGGTCGACGCCCGTCGGGAGGTTTCATTTGTCGAAACGCATAACGCTGCTCATCGCGCTGCTGGCCGGCGTAGCCGCGTGCACCAGCACACCCAGGTCCGATCTGCCCCTGCCGTACCACGGCGATGCCGACCAAGTCGTCACCGTCGTCGCCGAGCACGCCGCCGATAGCACCGCGACACTGACTGCGTGGCAACGCATTTCAGGTGGCTGGCACGCCGCTATCGGTCCGCTGCGGGCCTATGTCGGGCGCGACGGCATCGGCCGAGCCAGCGAGGACTCGGCGCATACTCCCGCCGGTGTGTGGACGCTGAGCGAGGCGTTCGGGATCGCACCGAACGACGGCACCCGACTCCCCTATCGCCAGGTCGGTGTACAGGACTGGTGGGTCTCCGATACCGGCTCGCCGAGCTACAATCATTACGCGCAATGCGCCACCGGCACTTGCGAATTCGATGAGCATGCCAGCGAGAACCTGGGCCAGGCCGGTCCGGCGTACGAACATGCCGTGGTGATCGATTACAACCGTCAGCCCGTCGTCGCGGGCGCGGGTTCGGCCTTCTTCCTCCATGTCGAGACCGGACGCCCGACCGCTGGGTGTGTATCGATCCCGGCTGCCGACCTCGAAGCCGTTATGCGATGGCTGGATCCGAGCGCGCACCCGGTGATCAATATCGGCAGCAAGTGACTATCCGCAGATCTCCTCCACCGCACCGGCGAGCAGCGACAACCCGCGATCCAATTCGTCCTCGCTGATTGTCAACGGCGGCAACAGCTTTACCACCTCGTCAGCCGAACCGGAGGTCTCCACGAGCAGCCCGCGCTCGAAGGCGAGTTGGGACACCTTGCCGGCGCGCGACGCTTCCGCGAACACGATGCCGTGCACCAGCCCGCGCCCGCGCGTCGAGACACCAGGGAACGCCGCCGCGATTTCGGCGAGCGCGCGCGCCGTGCGCTCCCCTTTGGCCACCGTCGAAATCTCCAGCGCGCTATCGGACCAGTAGTGCTCGAGCGCAACCCGCGCGGTGACGAATGCCGCATTGTTGCCGCGGAATGTGCCGTTGTGCTCACCGGGGGCCCACTGATCGAGTTCGGGCTTGAAAAGCACCAGCGCCATCGGCAACCCGTACCCGCCGATGGATTTCGACAGCGTCACGATGTCGGGAGTGATGCCCGCGAACTCGAATGAGAAAAACCCACCGGTCCGTCCGCAACCCATCTGCACATCGTCGACGATCAACAGAATTCCGCGCGCTCGGCACAATTCGGCCAGCTGCCGCAGCCATTGCGAGCGTGCGACATTCACCCCGCCCTCACCCTGTACCGTCTCCACGATCACCGCGGCGGGTTTGTCCAACCCCGAGGACGAGTCGTCCAGGGCCCGCCGCATCCAGCGCAGGTCGTCGGCCGCATCGAGGAAGCCGTCGTAGGGCATGGGCATCGCATGCGGCAGTGGCACACCGGCAGCCGCGCGTTTGGCGGCATTGCCGGTCACCGATAACGCGCCGAGCGACATCCCGTGGAAGGCGTTGGTGAAGTTGACAACGGTCTGGCGTCCGGTGACCTTGCGCGCCAGCTTCAACGCGGCCTCGACCGCATTCGCGCCGGTCGGACCGGGAAACTGCACCTTGTAGTCCAGACTGCGTGGCTCGAAGATCGTGTCGCGCAAGGCCTCGAGCAGCCGTCGCTTGGCGACGGTCGACATGTCGAGGCTGTGCGTGATCCCGTCGCCGACGATGTAGTCCAGCAGTGCCCGCTTCAGCACGGGATTGTTGTGGCCGTAGTTGAGCGCGCCCGCGCCCGCGAAGAAGTCAAGGTAGTCCTTGCCGTTCTCATCGCGCAGCCAGGCGCCGCTGCCGGTATCGAACACCGTCGGCCAAGCCCGGCAGTACCCGCGCACATTCGACTCGAGCGTCTCGAAAACGGTCATCTCAGTGTTGTTTCGAGCGACCTGCGAGCAGTCGCTAGCGGCGACAGTCATCGACATTCCTTCCTGTCGTGCGCGAGCGCCCACGGGGCAAATCTGAAGTGACTGTGTTTCTAACATTGGTGCAGCGGGTTTGTCGCACTTTTCCAAAAATCGCGCGCTTAACTACCGCGCGTCCCCCGACGCACCGTAGAGTTAACCGTTTGTGCGCGGCAGTGTGGAGGGCAACAGATCGCAGCTAGCCGCACTGCACGCACTCCGGACCGCCCGGCTGTACCTCTACCTCGCCAGAGCCGGTTTCCGGCGCCAATCCCAGTACAAACTGGCGATGTTCGCCGGTCTGTTCACCAACTGCGTCTTCGGATTCGTGCGCGCGGCGGTGATGATGGCCGCGGTGCGCGCATCCGGCGGCTTCAGTGGTTACGACGCGGGATCGATCGGCGCCTACGTCTGGCTGTCCCAGGCCCTGCTCGGCGCGACCCAATTCATGGGACCACCACTGGAATTGGTGGATCGGGTCAAAAACGGCGATATCGCGATCGACTTCTTGCGTCCGGTCGATGTTCAATTCAGTTATCTCGCCATCGATCTCGGCCGCGCGTCGTGCACGATCCTGCCGCGCGGCGTGCCGAGCGTACTGGTCGGCATGCTCACCTTCGGGCTCGTCATGCCCGGCGCACCGGGGCCCTACGTGCTCGGGCTGGTCAGCGTGGTGTTAGCCGTAGCGTTGTCATTCCTATGCCTTTTCGCCGTCGGATTGATCGGATTCTGGGTGGTGGAAACCCGCGGGCTCCGAGTGCTATACCAGATTTGCGGCACGTTTCTGGCCGGGCTGTTCGTGCCGGTCCACATGTTCCCGGCATGGCTGCGCACCGTCGCGCATGCCACCCCGTTCCCGTCGATCCTGCAGTCACCGATCGACATCCTGTCGGGTCGGGTCACCGGGATGGATGCCGTGACGGTCGTTGCCGCACAGGTGTTCTGGGTACTCGCGGTCGGTGCGGTGGGCCGGGCGCTGCTGGTGGCCGGGCGCCGCAGGCTGGAGGTGCAGGGTGGCTGAGCCCCCGTATACGCCCGTACCGGCCGGTACCTGGTTCACCCCCTACGCGGCGGTGCTGCGGTCGCGAATGCGAGCCCAGCGCGCATACCGATTGTCCTTCGCCAGTGAAGTATTCAGCGCCTTCCTGATCGGCATCGTCGAATTCGCCGAGGTGTGGGTCATCTACCACAATGTCCGGGTGCTCGGCGGGCTCGATCTGGACGGGGCACTACTGCTGTTCGGCCTGAGCAATTCCGGATTCGCACTGGCCCAAGTGCTGTTCGGGCACCTGGATTCACTGCCGACACTCATCCGGCTCGGCGTGCTCGACGCCTATCATCTACGACCCCAGCCACTCCTGTTGCAGCTCATCACCAGTGACATCTCGCTGCGCCGATTCGCCCGCGCCTCGGTGGCGATCATCGTGCTCGGACTCGGCCTCGTTCGCAACGATCTCGCTTGGGGTCCGCAAACTCTCGCACTGCTGGTCATGACCCTGCTCAGCGGCATCGCCCTGTTCGGCGGCGTGTTCGTCTGCGCCGCCGGCGCGCAGTTCTACCTGATCGACGGTGCGGAACTGACCAACAGCTTCACCTACGGCGGCTCCTTCGCCGCCATGCAACCGGCTTCGGTATTTCCGACATCGCTGAAGCTGGTATTCGGCTTCGCCATTCCGGTCGCCTTCACGGCGTATCTACCGACCATCGCACTGCTGCACCTACCCGGCCCACCGCTGCTGCCGCCCTGGCTGGCCTGGTGCGCACCGTTGGCGGCGCTGTGGGTGTGGCTGCTCGCGTTGGGTTTGTGGCGACTAGGCACTCGGCACTATCAGGGAGGCGGCGGATAAGCGTGGCGGACAGTGAGCTATCGGACTCGATCATCGAGATCGAGAACCTGACAAGGCAATTCATTCTGTATCGGAATAACGGGCAGCGCTGGCGACGCAGCCGTGAAACGCTCACCGCGGTGGACCGGATGACGTTTCGCATCGAACGGGGTTCGGCGGTGGGCTATATCGGCGCGAACGGGGCGGGCAAGTCGACCACCATCAAAATGCTGACCGGCATCCTGGTCCCCACCTCGGGCACCGTGCGCACCTGCGGCCTGGATCCGGTGCGGCAGCGGCGCGAACTCGCCGCCCGGATCGGGGTGGTCTTCGGGCAGCGCTCCCAGCTGTGGTGGGATCTGCCACTGCGCGAATCGTTTTCGATTCTGGCCGCGATCCACCGGCTGGAATCCGATGTCGCGCATAAACGTACCTACGAGTTGGTCGAACAACTGGAGATGGCCGAGACGCTGGACACTCCGGTGCGGCAGCTCTCGCTCGGCCAGCGCATGCGGGCCGAGGTCGCCGCGGCGCTGCTGCACTCCCCCGAATTGGTCATTCTCGACGAACCGACCATCGGCCTCGACGTGCTGTCGAAACAGCGGCTACGGGAGTTCCTGCGCGCCGAACGCACCGAGCGCGGCACCACGCTGTTGCTGACCACGCACGATATGGGCGATATCGAGCGGCTGTGTGACCGGGTGCTCGTCGTCGACCGCGGCAGTCTGGTGTACGACGGTTCACTGACCGGTCTGGCGGTGCGGGTGGGCGCGCGGCGGGTGCTGGTCGTCGATCTGGCCGAACCGACCCGCAATCTCGACGATCTGCCGAGAGCCGAACTGTTGACCAGCGAGGGCGGGGGCATGCGTCAGCGACTGGCCTTCGATGCCGAATCAACCACCGCCGCACAGGTTCTCGCCGCGGTGTCCGATCGAGCCGAGGTGCGCGACCTGTCCATAGAGGAGCCGGACATCGAGGACGTGGTCCGGCGGATCTATGAATCCGCCTGGTGACCGACGCCGCTGTCCGGCTCCCGATTTGGTTGATATTCAGTTGTTTTCGGGTTCGCGAGCGCCCTGGTCGAGTCGGAACGGCGGGTATTCGTCACGCATCAGCGAGGCGTAGGCGCCCACCCGGATCGACCACCGGTGCAGGCCGAGCAGGAAATCGAACACGGCCTTGGGATATACCGCCGTGAACAGCAATGCCATCACTGCGACCAGCACCAGCACATTGGCCAGCGTGAACCCGCCCCAGCCGTACTTGCCGCCCATACCCGCACTGAATATCGCACCGACGATCAGGTAGTGCGGAATGGCCAGCAGCCACCATTTCACCAGCACCAGACCGCGACTCAGCTGCTCGGGATAGTCGATTTCCAGATCCGCCGGATAATCCGGATCCGACTGCAGACTGAACGGCGGATACCTATCGGTGCCGAGCACCGAGTAGGCATAGAAGCCGACCCGCCATCCCCATCGCATGACGCCGACATTGAAGTCGAACAGTGCGCGCGGATAGTTACCGGTGATCAGAATCGCGAAGAATGCGACCACCGAGACGATCACGTACGCGATGTACAGGAATACCAGAATAATGGCGTGTGGGATGGCCAGGATCCATTTGACCAGCCACATCCAGCGCGATAGCGCGGGATCGAGATCTCCTCGGACTCGAACCGGATTGGCCGCGGCAGCGACGGCGACGGTGTTCTCGGGCTCCATGATCGATGCTCCTTCCAGGTGCTTCGATGCCTCGACAACGAGTGGAATGTCCCGATTGTCCCGTATCGGACATGCGGTCGGACCACGTTCCGATACCGACTCGCCAACGAAAAGGTGGCCGCCGTCGTGGCGAATCGCGCAGTGCCGCAACGGCCCTGCCGCACGCCTCAGCTCGGCGCCTGCCCCTGGGCCGAGTACAGACTGACCTCGCCCTCCTCACCGAGGAAGGCGTTCACCAGCATGATCTGACCGGCCTCCAGCTCGTCCGGGTCGGGGGCGCTGGTGGTGATCGAGATCTGCGGAATCACCGCCCAGTTCACGACATAGCGTTCGGGCGGTCCGTCGTCGTCGGACAGGCGCGCGAGCCGAAACACCGACACCGTCTTGCGGAGGATGAGCGTGCGCACGACCTCGGCGATTCGCTCCGGATCTTCCAGCGCGAACATGAACCCGAACGTCAACTCGGGCGAAGACACATAGGCGGGCACGAACACCGAGGCTAGTCGATCGAACGGCGTCGTGCGCGCGCCTCGCCGGAAGTGGTTGCTGCCCATGCGCTCAGCGATTTCACGAAGGTAGGAAAGTCGGCAGTTATGTGACCGATCCGTAACGGATCATAACGATTTCCCGGCAGCTCATCTGTTTCTACACCATTCTATTGCGCCGATTCGACTATCGCGCTTTCCTGAAAAGGTCCCGATTTTCTCGGGCCGTCTTCCTCATCGCATCGTCGCGGATTTCCCGGTTTCTTTGCCGTGCTGGTGGACTGTGTGGAGGGCGATCCGGCTGCGGGGCTGCGCCGGAGCCGAGGGGTGCCCCTCCCCGAAATCCTCCTCGGCCCTGGCGCATCCAAAACACACCCATCGCCACCGCAGGGGCGTGCACCATGCCTACCGAATATGCAGCAGGTCGTATCGAAGCCGACGAGCTGCCATCACCATCGGCGCTACTGCGTGCATTTCGCGAACCCGACGATCCGAATCGACACCGTCACCGTGTCCTGGCCGCGGGACGCGCACTGGTCGAATGTCATGAACGCAGGCGCAATGCCCTGCAGGCCGCACATGCGCCGGACGCGCCGAGCGGCCGCGTAGCACAGTGCCTGCAACTCGTCGACGACCTCGACGCACACCGAACCGAACTGGTCGGCCAAATCGACAATTGGGTCGCCGGCAATGTGGAGCACCGCGCCGGCGCCTCGCTGCACACCGAGACGCTGGGCGCGGTCATCGATCGAATGGCGGCGAAATGGGTTGCGGCACAACATGCATTGGGTATGTCGGCACCGGCCGGGCCGCCGCATCCACTGCAGCTGGACGATGACGCCCAGCTGCAGTGGAGCCGATTAGCCGAACTGGCCGACGGCTACAAGGACCTGATCACCGATGTGACCGAGCACCGGCGCAGGCTGCCGGTGTGGTGATCATCGGGGGTTTTCCGCCTCCGGCTCGACCACCTCTGCCTCGACGAACGACGCGCTCGGCTCGACCTCCGCGTCATAGGACACGTCGGCCTCGTCGACGAGATCATTCCCCTGCTGCGCCGCGGCATCGTTGCGCGCGGCGGCCGCGGCCTCGTTCATCTCGATGGCGTCGGTGATCCACTCACCGATCTCCCGGGTGACTTCCGCGACGGTGCCGGTGATGATATTCGCAATATTTCCGACATGTCTTGCACCAGAGGAAGTCAATTCTTGAATTAGATCCTTGTTACTTTCGAATTTCCCGATCATTCACACGCCCACTTCGGTTGTGTTCCGCTGTCGCATCACGATAACACCGGGCGTGGACTCCTTCCCGACCAAGAACGGCGGCAGTGCCAGCTTGAAAATCTTCAGCCAGACCGATCCGACTTGCTTACCGAGCGAACCGGTGTTGTACGGCAATCCATACTTCTCGCACAGTTCCCGAACCTCCGGCGCGATCTGCGGATAGCGATTCGCGGGCAGATCCGGGAAGAGGTGGTGCTCGATCTGATGCGACAAATTCCCGGACATGATGTGGAACAGCTTGCTGCCGGTGATATTGGCCGAGCCGAGCATCTGCCGGACGTACCACTCACCGCGAGTCTCCTCGGCGGTCTCCTCCTCGGTGAACGTCTGTACGCCCGTGGGGAAGTGGCCGCAGAAGATGATGGAGAAGGCCCAGAGGTTGCGCACCAGATTGGCGGTGGCATTTCCGGCGAGTGTGCTGACGAACAGCGGACCGGTCAGTGCCGGGAAGACGAGGTAGTCCTTGAGCACCTGCCGACCGGCCTTGCGCCACTGGCCCTTCAGCAATCGCTTGACGTCCGACCAGCTCTTTTTGCCCCGGATGATGTTCTCCACCTCCAGGTCATGGCCCATCACGCCCCATTCGAACAGCACCATCAGCGCGAAAGCGTAGAGCGGCTGGCCGAGTCGCAGCGGATTCCACTGCTGAGCCTCGTCCATGCGCAGGATGCCGTAGCCGATGTCGCGGTCCATGCCGTGGATATTGGTGAAGGTGTGGTGCATGTAGTTGTGCGAATGCTTCCACTGGTCCGCCGGGCAGACCGTGTCCCATTCGAACTCACGGGAATTCAGGCCGCGCTCGCGCATCCAGTCGTACTGGCCGTGCATGACATTGTGGCCGATCTCCATATTGTCCAGGATCTTCGACACACTCAGCGCGCCCACCGCGGCCAGCCAGAACGGCGGCAGGAAGCCGAGATACATCAGGCCGCGCCCGGCGATCTCGAAACCACGCTGCGCCTTGATGATCGAGTAGATGTATTCGCGGTCGGCATCGCCGAGATCGGCGACGACGCGGGCGCGCAGGTCGTCGAGGGCCCGGCCGAGTTCCTCGACCTGGTCCGGGCTCAGTACCAGCGGGCCGTCTTTCGTTTCGGTCAGAATCGTCATTGCTTTGGTCCCCTTGCTTTGTCAGATATCGATGTCGACGTCGCCGACGGGCGCGTTGATGCAGAGCTGGATGGGCTGATCCGGATCGCTGTCGGTCTCGCCGGTGCGCACATTGCGGGTGCAGCCGCTGCGCCGAACCGCGGTGCAGGAGAAGCAGATACCCATCCGGCAGCCGTACTCCGGTGTCAATCCGGCGGCCTCGGCCTGCTCCAGCAGGACGGCACCGTTGTTCTCCGCGCTGCGTCCGCTGGCCGAGAAGCTGACCGTGCCGAAGGCCTCGTCGGCGTCGACGGGGGTGCTGGACAGGGTGAATTCCTCGGTGTGCAGCCGCGCGTCCAACTGCTCTGCCTCGAAGATCTTGCGCACCGCGTCCATCAGGCCCTGGGGCCCGCAGACGTAGGTCTCGCCGTCGGCGAACCATGGTGCGACGGATTCGAGTTGGTCGTAGTCGAAATGGCCGGAGCCGTCGCCGGGATAGCGCAGTTCGATGCGGAAGTTCTTGTGCGCCTGTGCAATCGCCTCCAGCTCCGCCCGATGCGGCACCGTCTCCGGCGATTTCGCATAGTGCAGGAAGGCGAGTTCACCCGGATAGCCCTCATCCGCCAGCGTGCGCAGCATGGACAGCACCGGGGTGATGCCGCTGCCGCCGCTGATCAGCAATACCCGCTCGGGGCGCGGTTCGGGCAGTTGGAAGACACCGGCGGCCGGTTCCAAGCTGACCACCATGCCGGGTACGGCGTTGCGGTAGAGATATTGCGATACCAGGCCGCCCGGATGCGCCTTGACCGTCAGTTGCAGGTGCCGATCGCGCCGCCCCGCCGGATTGACCGGTGAATAGCACCTGGTATGCCGGATGCCGTCGATGACGACGCCGATCTGCACATATTGCCCCGCGACGTGGCCGCGCCACTGCCGGGTGGGGCGCAGGGTCAGCGTCACCGACCCTGGCACCGAGCGGCGGACGTGGGTGATCTCCGCCCGCAACTCCCGAACCGTCAGCGTGGGGCGGACGAGTTCCAGGTAGCGGTCGAGCGGGTGCGGTGTAGTCAGGGTTTGCACCAGGTCGATGAGTCCCACCATGCGGTTGCCTCTGCTTTCGGGCCGCGGCGTACTCCTGAACCCTCATCGGCGAAGATTTCAGTGCACGCCTGTACACTCAACTAGTGTGACCGATGGACCGGGGCCAGTGTCAACCAGGAACTGATGTGACCCGAACTACATCCTAGGAATAGACGAATGGTGAACGGCTGTATGCTCACTGCGATGACCGAGACCGCAGCTACCCGGGGCGAGCGCAAGGAGCGCACCAGACAGGCCCTGCTCGACGGCACGCTCGCGCTGGCCGCCGAACGTGGCTTCGGTGCGCTGAGCCTGCGCGAGATCGCCCGCTCCGCGGGCATCGTCCCGACCGCGTTCTACCGGCATTTCGCCTCACTCGACGATCTCGGCGCGGCCCTGGTCGACGAGGGCATCCGGGCGCTGCGCCTGGCTCTGCGGCAATTGCGCCGCACGCCCGATGCCCGACTCTCGGAGACCGTGCGGTTCGTTTTTGGTCAGGTCGCCACCAAACGCGAACTCTTCGGCTTCATCACCCGCGAACGCCGCGGCGGCTCGGCCGCCCTGCAACACGCCATCGCACTCGAACTGCAATTGATCGTCCGCGAACTGGTCGTCGACCTATCGCGCATTCCGGACCTGGACTCCTGGTCCCCCGACGACCTCGAATTGGCCGCCGACCTGATCGTCTCCACGGTCGCCGACTGCATTGCCGACTACGTCGCCGCCACCCCGCGCGACCAACCCGCGATCATCGACCGCACCATCCGCCAGGTCCGTCTCATCGCACTCGGCATGGCCGCCTGGCTGCCCGCCAAGGAGCGCTAGCGAATCGATCTCGCCCTACCCGACGGGCTCAACCGCGCGATCCGGCTTACGAACCGGCAGCAACGCCGCCAAACCGATGGCGAGGACTACCAGAATGCCGACAATGCCCGCGCGGTCGGCGTCGAAGGCCCAGACGAAGAAGCCGAAAAGTGCTGGGGCGAGAAAGGATACGGCGCGACCGGTGGTGGTGTAGAGCCCGAACATCTGGCCCTCGCGGCCGGGTGGGGCCAGGCGGGTGAGGAACGAGCGGGCGGCGGATTGGGCGGGGCCGACGAATATGGTGAGCAGTAGGCCGAAGACCCAGAACATGGCCGGTCCGGACACGATCAACAGCGCGATGCCACAGATCACCATGGCGATCAACGAGACCACGATCACGATCTTCGGGCCGACGCGGTCGTCGAAACGACCGGCGGTGACCGCGCCGAGTGCCGCAACCACATTCGCGGCAATGCCGAACAGCAGCACGTCGGAGTCGGCGATGCCGTAGACCCGCACGGCCAGGATCGCACCGAAGGTGAATACCCCGGCCAGACCGTCGCGGAAGATCGCGCTGGCGATCAGGAAGCCGACGGTGCGTCGATCCACCGCCCACAGCTCGCGCAGATCGCGCCACAGCACCCGGTACGAGCCGAAGAATCCGGCCTTCGCCGCACCGGGATCGGCATTGATGGGTGGTAATTCGGGTACGGCGAACAGCACCGGCAGCGCGAAGGCGGCGAACCAGACCGCGGCCAGCATCGCGACCAATCGGATATTCGTACCGTCATCGATGGGCACACCGAGTAGGCCGCGGTTGTCACCGTGGCCGGAGATGAAGCCGAAGTAGCTGATCAGCAGTATGAAGATACCGCCGAAATAGCCCATGGCCCAACCGAATCCGGACACCCGACCGACATCGGCGGGGGTGGAGACCTGGCGCAACATGGCGTTGTAGGGCACGCCTGCCAATTCGAAGAATGCGGAACCGAAGCCGAGCAGGACCAGGCCGAACCAGAAGTCGTGGTAGTCGTCGTGGACGAAGAACATCAGCGCCATCGTCAGGATGGTCAGCGCGGTCAATACGCCGAGTGAGCGTTTACGTTTCGCACTCGCATCGAAGCGCTGGCCGCTGATCGGCGCGGTGAGTGCGACCACGAAACCCGCGAGGCCCAGGGCCCAGCCGAGCCATGCGCTCGGTTCCACCCCGCCCGGCAGATCGTCGCCGACCTTATCGGTGAGGTACACCGAGAATACGAAGGTCAGGATCACGGCATTGAATGCCGAGGACCCCCAGTCCCACAACCCCCACGCCACCACTTGCCCGCGCCCGGCTGCCTGCCCGACAGTCGCCCGCGCGTCAACCTCCGGCTCATCCGTCACCCGGCCACCACCCTCATCGAATCCGCTGCGCGATGCGGCGCTCATGGGCGCAGCCTAGTGCGGATTTCGCCGTCGGGCGGGCCAACACTCGATACCGTCGGGGCTATGCACTCAGTTGCATAGTACCGGGTGTAACGATAACCTGGCGTCATGGCACTCGAACATGCGCTGCTGGTATCGCTGACCGAGCGCGCCGGTTCGGGTTATGAGCTGGCGCGCCGCTTCGACAAGTCCATCGGCTTCTTCTGGCGCGCCACCCATCAGCAGATCTATCGCGTACTCAAGCGCATGGAGGAATCCGGCTGGCTCACCAGCGAAGCGGTGACCCAGGAGGGCAGGCCGGACAAGAAGGTCTACTCGGTGAACGAGGCTGGCCGGGCAGAGCTGGCGCGCTGGATCGCCGCACCGAGCGATACCTCGATACCGCGCAATGAACTCGGCGTGAAGATTCGCGCCGCCGCGCACGGCGATATCGGCGCGCTCTGCGATGAGGTCGTCCGCCATCGCGAGCAGCACAATCAGCGCCTCGAACTGTTCCTGCTCATCGAGAAACGCGACTTCCCTGCTCCAGAACAGCTCTCCGGGACCCCGCTGCACCAGTACCTCGTGCTGCGCGCGGGCATCCGCGTTGAATCCGGCTTCGTCGAATGGTGCGACGAAGTACTGCAAGCCCTGCAACCGCGTGCAACAGCCCCACACTCGGACCCGAAGAAAGGTGAGACTCAGCGATGAGTTCGTTCCCCCATCTTTTCGAGCCCCTCGATCTCGGCTACACCACGCTGCGTAATCGCGTGATCATGGGGTCGATGCATACCGGCCTGGAGGATCGCGCCTGGGACATCAACCGGCTCGCCGCCTATTTCGCCGAGCGCGCCCGCGGCGGTGTCGGTCTCATCATCACCGGCGGTTACGCCCCGAACCGCACCGGCTGGCTGCTGCCGTTCGGCGCCAAACTCACCAATAAGTCCGAGGCCTACCGGCACCGGGTGATCACCAAGGCCGTGCACGAAGCGGGCGGCAAGATCGCCATCCAGATCCTGCACGCGGGCCGCTATTCCTATATGCCGGGCAGTGTTTCGGCATCCTCGATCAAGGCTCCGATCAATCCGTTCCGGCCGCGCAAGCTCTCCGCGCGCGGGGTCGAGCGGACCATCGACGACTACGCCCGCTGTGCCGAGCTGGCCCAGTTCGCGGGCTACGACGGTTGCGAAATCATGGGCGGTGAAGGCTATTTCATCAACCAGTTCCTCGCGCCGCGCACGAACAAGCGCACCGACAAGTGGGGCGGCTCGCCGGAGAACCGGCGCAGGCTGGCGGTGGAGATCGTGCGCCGCACCCGCGCGGCGGTCGGGCCCGACTTCATCATCGTATTCCGTTTGTCCATGGCCGATTTGGTCGAGAACGGGCAGACTTTCGACGAAATCGTCGCGCTGGCAAAGGAACTCGAAGCGGCGGGCGCAAGCATTCTGAATACCGATATCGGCTGGCACGAGGCGCGCGTGCCGACTATCGTCACCTCGGTGCCGCGGGCGGCCTTCGTCGAATTCACCGCGAAGATCACCGAGCAGGTCAACATTCCGGTCTGCGCGTCCAACCGGATCAATATGCCCGAGATCGCCGAGGAGATCCTCACTCGCGGTGACGCGCAACTGGTTTCGCTGGCCCGGCCGTTCCTCACCGATCCGGAATGGGTGAACAAGGCCGCCGCCAACCGGGTCGACGAAATCAACACCTGCATCGCCTGCAACCAGGCCTGCCTGGACCACGCGTTCCAGCACAAGACCGTGTCCTGCCTGCTGAACCCGCGGGCGGGTCACGAGACCGAGCTGAAGTTGCTCCCGACGCGGCGCACCAAGCGCGTCGCGGTCGTCGGCGCAGGCCCGGCCGGACTGTCGGCGGCGGTCAATCTCGCCGAACGCGGGCACCGGGTGGACCTTTTCGAGGCCGATGACAAGATCGGCGGGCAGTTCGATATCGCCCGCCGCATTCCGGGCAAGGAAGAGTTCAACGAGTCGATCCGCTACTACACCAGGATGCTGGAGGTCACCGGCGTGACTGTGCACCTGAACAAGCGGGTCACCGCGGCGGAGCTGCTCGAGGCTCGCTACGACGAGATCGTGCTGGCCACCGGTGTACGCCCGCGCATTCCGAATATCCCCGGCATCGACCACCCGATGGTGCTGTCCTATGCCGAACTGGTCCGAGAGGAGCGGCCCGTCGGCAAGCGCGTCGCCGTCATCGGTGCGGGCGGAATCGGCTACGACGTGAGCGAATTCCTCACCGTCGAAGGACATCCCACTCTCAAACTCGATGAGTGGAAGGAAGAGTGGGGCGTCGACTCCGCCGACGAACAAGCCCGCGGCCAGCTCACCGCACCCAAACCCGCACCGGCCGCTCGCGAAGTTGTTCTGCTGCAACGCAAGTCGACCCCGTTCGGTAACGATCTCGGCAAGACCTCCGGCTGGGTGCACCGCGCGGCGCTGAAGGCGAAAGGCGTCGAGCACGTCGGCGGCGTCAACTACGAACGCATCGACGACAATGGCCTGCACATCAGCTTCGGCGAGAAACGCCAACGCCCCCAACTGATCCCGGTCGACAACGTCATCATCTGCGCAGGCCAGGAATCCGTCCGCGAACTCGAAGAGCCCTTGCGCGCCGCCGGCGCCGAAATCCACCTCATCGGCGGCGCCGACCTGGCCGCCGAACTCGACGCCAAACGCGCCATCGACCAGGGCACCCGCCTCGCGGCCCGCCTGTAGCGACTCCACTCACCACGAGGATGCCGCCGCGATCGAAAACCCAGCGGGCCTTAGTATCGTCGCCCGTCGCACCTGCTGAAGGGCACTGCCCGCCGCACCCGGAATGGGTGCTGGGGCCACTTCCCACCCGTATCGCCTAGGCTCCTCTCGTGAGTTTGCCCTCTGCCACCTCTGAGAATCGTGCGGTCGTTACAGGTGCCTCTTCGGGTATCGGTACGGCGCTTGCTGCTGAGCTTGCTGCTCGCGGGTATTCGTTGATCCTGGTTGCGCGGCGCGGGGAGGTGTTGACCGAGCTTGCGCAGCGGTTGACGTTGGCGCACGGGATTACCGCGGAGGTGCGGGCGGTCGATCTGGCCGATCGGACCGCGCGGGGGGCGCTGGTCGAGGAGTTGGCGGCTCGCGATATTTCGATCCTGTGCAATAACGCGGGCATCGCAACCTTCGGTGCGGTCGCCGAATTGGATCCGGCGTATGAGCGGGACCAGATGGAGCTCAATGCCGTCGCGGTGCACGATCTCACCTTGGCCGTGCTGCCCGGCATGATCGCCAGGGGTAGCGGTGGCATCCTGATCAGCGGGTCGGCGGCGGGCAATATGCCGATTCCGAACAATGCCACCTATGCTGCGAGCAAGGCCTTCGCCAATACCTTCTCCGAATCGCTGCGCGGCGAATTGAAGGGCTCCGGCGTGCACGTCACCCTGCTCGCTCCGGGCCCGGTCCGCACCGAAACCCCCGATCCGGCGGAGGCCTCCATCGTGGACCGAATGGTGCCCGACTTCATGTGGGTCACCTCCGAATACACGGCCAAGATCTCCATCGACGCCCTGGCCCGCAACAAGATGCGCGTGGTGCCCGGCCTGATCAGCAAGGGCATGAGCGTCGCAGGCCAATACGGCCCCCGCGCCCTCACCGCCCCGGTCGCCGGTGCGTTCTACAAGAAGCTCGGTGGCTGAGCAGTAGCAGTCCGCCGTCATCGGCCCAGTTCAGCGCGAGCGCGGCCCGTATCGTAGTGCCGATCAGCAACCCGTCAGGAAATGTTTCAGGTGCGTCAAGGATCCGTCAGCATCGCCCCTGACCAGTACGAACCGGCGTAGTCCTGATATCGGCCCCGCATGCCGAGAAAGCGGGGGCACACCCAGGAGAAGCACGTGACGCTGCTCGAGATCTTCCCGTCGCTGCGGTCGGGAATGCCTTCGCGCCTCGACTCCGCGGTCTGGCCGCAAGACACCCACTACGACGACGGCCTAATCACCCTCGGCGGGGTCGCCCTCGCCGATATCGCCGACCAGTACGGCACCGCCACCTATGTGCTCGACGAGCATGAGGTCCGCACCCGCTGCCGCGCCTACAAGAAGACCTTCCCGGAGGCCGAGATCATCTATGCGGGCAAGGCGCTGATGATCCGCGCGGTCGCGGAATGGGTTACCCAGGAAGGACTTTCAGTCGACATATGCTCGGCGGGCGAACTTGCCATCGCCATCGCGGCCGGCGTCGACCCGAAGCGAATCGTGTTGCACGGCAATGGCAAATCCTTCGACGAACTCGAAGCCGCCGTGCACAGCGGTGTCGGCCGGATCGTGATCGATTCGATGACCGAGATCACCCTGCTCTCCGCACTCGCCACCCGACCCCAACAGGTCCTGCTCCGGCTGTCGCCCGGCGTCGATGTGCACGGGCATCCGGCCGTGAAAACCGGTGTGCTGGACCAGAAATTCGGTTTTCCGCTCGGCAGCGATATGGCCGCCGAGGCGGTCGAACGCATTATGCGCCAGCCGAACCTCGAGCTGACCGGCTTCCACTGCCACCTCGGTTCGCAGATCTACGATCCGGACCACTACGGTGAGGCCGTGCGCCGGATGATCGCCGAAATGGCAAGGGTCCGTACGGATCACGGCCGTATACTCACCGATCTCGACCTCGGCGGCGGACATGCGGTCGCCTACCGCAGCGGGGACGCCGAGATGAATCTGGCCGAACTCGCCGACATCATCGACGACGCCTTGGACGCGGCCTGCGCGCGGAACCGCTTCCCGCGCCCGAATATCGCCTTGGAGCCGGGCCGCGCCATCGTCGCGCGCGCAGGTGTGACGCTGTATCGCGTGCTGTCGGTCAAGCATATCGATGGCGGACGGACCTACGTCACCGTCGACGGCGGCATAGGCGACAACGCCCGCGTCGCGCTGTACGGCGCGAATTACGAAGTGGTCATTGCCAATCGCCATCCCTGCGGCCCACAGATGACCGCGACGGTGGCGGGTCGCTACTGCGAAGCGGGCGATTTGCTGGCCACCGATATCCGGCTCCCGGCCGACCTGCGCCCCGGCGAGGTGCTCGCGGTGCCGTGCACCGGCGCCTACCACCACAGCCTCGCCTCGTCCTACAACAGCATCGGTCGCCCACCGGTCATCGCGGTACGCGACGGACGCGCCCGCCAGCTGATCCGCCGGGAAACCACCGAGGATCTACTCGCCCGCGATATCGGCAACTGACGGGCCGATCTCAGTCCTGTCCGGCGGCGTGCTCGTTGAACCGGCCGAGCAGTTCATGCAGCCGTCGGCGTTCGGCCTCCGAGAACGGCGCGAGCAATTCGACCACCGCCGCATCGGCGGTCCGATTTGCGGCGTCGAGCCGCTCCTGCCCGCTCGGCGTGATGTGCACGGCATAGCTGCGACGATCCCGCTCGTCCTTGCGCCGCTCTGCCAGCCCTTGCCGCTCCAGCTCATCGATGATGTAGACCATCGATGACTTGTCCAGTTGCAGCCGGTCGACCAACGCGCGCTGACTGAGCGGCCCCACCTCGGCCAGACAGCCGAGCACCCCGAGGTGACGCAGTTCGAGCCGCTGTTCCCGCAGTGCACGATTGGCCGCCGCACGCGCATAGCGGTGCGCCAGATAGAGCTGACCACCGATCTGGGCGCCGAGCTGCTCCGAAGTATCCGCCACGGGCAAACTATATCCGATGACAGATCGTCTGAATTCAGATAGTTTTGAACCATGAAGATTATCATCGTGGGAGCCGGCCTGGCCGGTCCCTTGCTCGCACAGGGCCTGCACCGAGCCGGAATCACCGTCGAGCTCTACGAACGCGAAGCCGCGGACCAGCACAGCCAGGGCTATCGCATCTCCATCGGTCCGGAGGGCGACCTCGCATTGCGCAGCTGTCTGCCGTTGGACCGCTACGAACGAATCCTCGGCACCGCAGGCAAGCGCGGTACGGGGGTGCGGTTCCTCGACCCGCAACTGCACGTCGTCCGAGAGATGCTGGTGCCGCCGAGGACCGATGAGGACGTGCACGGACGGCATCTGACCGTCGACCGGCTCACACTGCGCAAGATCCTGCTCACCGGCATCGACGTCCACCACGGCGCATCCTTCCAACGCTTCGAACTGCTCGACGACGGCCGGGTCCGGACCTACTTCGACGACGGCACGGTCACCGATGCGGATCTGCTGGTCGCCGCCGACGGCACCCATTCCCGCATCCGCGCCCAATGGCTGCCGGACGCCGAGGTAATCGATACCGGCCAAGCGGAGATCTACGGCAAGACAGCGCTGACGGACGAGATCCGCGCGCTGACACCCGACGCCGCACTGGACGGATTCAGCGTGATCGCCGGTACCGACGGCCGATTCATGTCGCTGGCCGCCCACGAATTCGCCTCCGGCGACGGCGATGACTACGTGATGTGGGTGGTCGCCGCACCGACCGCAACGATTCCGGCCGACCTGTCCACAATAGACAAGCAGCAACTACAGAAGATCGCCTCCGAACTGATCGCCGACTGGCCCGAGAATCTCGCCGCACTCGTGCGCCACGCCGATCCGGAGTCCGTCCACAACACCACGATCCGGACGGCAAAACCGTTGCCGCGCTGGGAAACCGGGGCGGTCACGCTGATCGGCGACGCCATCCACACCATGATTCCCGCCGGGAGCAGCGCGGCGACAGCCCTGCGCGACGCCGCCCTGCTCTGCCGCCGCATTACCGAACGGACCGGTTCACTGTGCGACGCGGTCCACGCCTACGAAACCGAAATGCTCGCCTACGGTTTCGCGATGGTAGAGCGCTCGCTGCGCAGCGCTACCTGATCCGTGCTCGCGCTCAGCGCTTGCGGGTGCCGAAAATGCTGCGGCTGATCTCGCGGCCCGCGGCGGTCGCGGCCGAACGCAGGAAGCTCTTCACCGCCGGATTCTTCATGATGCGCTCGGCGGCGGATTCCTCCTCGGGGGCGGCCTTCGAATGCCCCGGCGCCGGAGCCGCCTCCGGTTCCTGTTGTGCCGCAGCGGCTTTCGCGGCCATGATCTCGTAGGCCGACTCACGATCGATGGTCTGGCCGTATTTGGCGGCCAGCGCGCTGGACAGTGCCCGCGACTTGATCTGATCCTCCCCGATGGTATCCATCAGCGAGCGCGGCGGCTGAATCCTGGTCCACGCCACGGGAGTCGGCGCGCCCTTCTCGGAGAGCACCGTCACGATCGCCTCCCCGGTGCCCAGCGAGGTGAGCGCCTGCTCCAGGTCGTAGACGCCGGTCTTCGGGTAGGTGCGCACCGTCTTGGACAGCGCCTTCTGATCGTCGGGCGTGAAGGCACGCAGCGCGTGCTGAATGCGCGCACCCAGTTGGGAGAGCACCGGATTCGGGATATCGGTGGGTAGCTGGGTGCAGAAGAAAACGCCGACACCCTTGGACCGGATCAGCTTGACCGTCTGCTCCACCTGTTCCAGGAAAGCCTTCGACGCATCCGCGAACAACAGGTGCGCCTCATCGAAAATAAAGACCAGCTTGGGCTTTTCGACATCACCGACCTCGGGCAGCGTCTGGAACAGATCGGCGAGCACCCACATCAGGAAGGTCGAGAACATCACCGGTCGCGCCGCCTGCGCACCGAGTTCGAACAGCGTGATCACGCCCTGACCGCCCGCGGTGCGCAGCAGATCGGCCGGATCCAGTTCGGGCTCACCGAAGAAGGTGTCGCCGCCATCGGCCTCGAGGTTCACCAGCGCGCGCAGGATCACCCCCGCGGTGGCCGCCGAAACCCCGCCGATGCCCTTGAGATCCTGCTTGCCCTCCGGACTCGTGAGATGGGTGATAACCGCGCGCAGATCCTTCAGATCCAGCAGACCGAGACCCGCCTTATCCGCCCAGTGGAAAATCAGTCCGAGCGTCGACTCCTGAGTTTCGTTGAGCTCCAACACTTTACTGAGCAGCACCGGCCCGAATGCGGTGATGGTCGCGCGGATCGGCACCCCGGCACCGCCGGTGCCGAGCGAGACGAATTCGGTCGGATAACCGGCCGGCGCCCAGTCCGGCGCACCCGTCTCAGCGGCCCTGGCGCTGAGCTTTTCATCGGCCTGCCCCTGCTGCGCGAGCCCCGAAAGGTCGCCCTTGATATCGGCGAGCACCACCGGGACCCCGGCCCGCGAAAGCTGTTCGGCGATGCCCTGCAGCGTTTTCGTCTTACCGGTGCCGGTCGCACCGGCGACCAGCCCGTGCCGATTCATGGTGCGCATCGGAATCCGCACGCGCGCAGTCGAATCCACGGCGCCATCCACGACAACTGTGCCCAATTCCAGCGCTGCTCCGTCGAACGCGTAACCGGCAGCGATCTGCTGCGCCACCGGCTGTTCCGCGGCCTGCGCGGTCTTGGTCGCCGCCAACTGCGCGGATTCCGCCGCGGCAGCGCTGGCAACCGCGGTCTCCGCCGTCGCGGCGGCCTTGGATTGCGCGGCCTCGGCCTGCGCCACCGCATGCGCCGCATTCGGATCCGCGCTCGCGGCCGCCGCCTCCTGCTCGGCCAACTCGCGTTCGGCGGCTTCGGCCGCGGCGGCGGCTTCCGCGGCCACGCGCGCCGCCTCCTCGGCCGCCTTCCGTGCCGCGGCCGCCTTCTCCTGAGGGGTTGTCATCGCGCGTCCTCCGTCTGGTCCGCAGTGTTAGCTGTCGTGCCGAAAACGCATACGCCGATCTCCCGCAAACTCTATCGCCGCTGCTCCCCCTGAGACGGCTCAACCCAGTGGTGACATGCACTCCTGAGCAACCAGCACTCGCACAACCTCCGGTTTCGAGCGAAGCGAGAGCGAGCATGCGCCGTTCGCGGCCCGTCTCGCATCCGAGTGGCCGAAGCGCATGCGACGCAGTCGCGAGTCTCGGCCGCTCGGATGCGAGACATCCGGGGGCCGCGAACACGCGATGCCGAAGGCATCGCCAATAAATACAGCTAATGTTGCCGGGGTGTCCGACAAATACGTGGTGTGGATGGATTGCGAGATGACCGGCCTGCGTCTCGACAGCGACAAGCTGATCGAGGTGGCCGCGCTCGTGACCGACAGCGACCTCAATATTCTCGGTGACGGTGTGGATATCGTCATCCACGCCGACGACGCGGCCCTGGCCGCCATGCCGCAGGTGGTCGCCGACATGCACGCACGTTCGGGCCTGACCGAGGAAGTACGCCGCTCCACGGTCACCCTCGCCGATGCCGAAAAGCAGGTACTCGACTACATCCGCGAATACGCCCCGGTCGCGGGCACGGTCCCACTGGCTGGCAATTCCATCGCAACCGACCGTGGCTTCATCGCCCGCGATATGCCCGCACTCGATGCGCATCTGCACTACCGGATGATCGATGTGAGTTCCATCAAGGAGCTGTGCCGCCGCTGGTACCCGCGCATCTACTTCGGCCAGCCGGAGAAGGGCCTGACGCACCGCGCCCTGGCCGATATCAAGGAATCCATCCGCGAACTCGAGTATTACCGGCGCACAGCCTTCGTCGCCGCCCCCGGCCCGTCGACCACAGAGATCGCCGCCGTTGCGAACGAACTGAGCGGTAGCGACAAGACGGCCGAGCAAAGCGCGACGTCAGAAACCGATTAGGGACTCGAGGGGTTGACACGCTAATATCGACCGCGCTGGTAATTCACCGGCGATGGTGGCTGTAGTTCAGTTGGTAGAGCACCAGGTTGTGATCCTGGCTGTCGCGGGTTCGAGTCCCGTCAGCCACCCCAAGCGGGCCAGGTCGGAGCGTATCAGTTCCGACCTGGCCTATTGTCTGCTCGACAGTGTTGCTCGGTTCATATCGGCGACAACCACTCCTTGCTCGTCGTTGCCGCCTCCAGCGCATCCGGTAACGGGTCTACACCGAGGCCGGGCCCGTCAGGCACGGTGATGTATCCGGCTTCCAGCCGCAGCGGTTCGATGATGTCTCGTTCGTAGTAGCGATCCGAGGCCACGATGTCCGCGGGCAACGTACAACCGGGTAGCGCCGCTACCGCCAGATTCGCTGCCTGACCGAGCCCGGTTTCCAGCATTCCACCGCAAAATGCCGGTACACCGTGCGCCGCACAGACATCGTGCGTCGAGCGGGCCTCGAGATAGCCGCCGACACGTCCGGCTTTGATATTCACCACCGAGCACGCCCCTAGCTCGATCGCGTCGGCGGCGCCCTGGGCCGAGAGAATCGATTCGTCCAGGCAGATCGGCGTGCGCAGGCGACGGGCGAGCATGATGTGATCGCGGCGGCAGTCCTCGGCAAGAGGCTGTTCCAGCATTTCGAGTCCGAACTCGTCGAGACCGGCGAGGTGGTCCGCATCGGCCGAGGAATAGGCCCCGTTCGCGTCGACCTGTAGCTCGAGAGCGTCGCCGAAGCGCTCCCGGACCGCCCGCACCGGCGCGATATCCCATCCCGGCTCGATCTTGAGCTTGATCCGCTGGTAGCCCTGTTCCAAATATTCCACGACGGTATCCAGCAGTTCGGGTATCTCGTCCATGATCCCGATCGAGACACCCGCGGCCACCGATGTGCGAGTCGCGCCGAGATATCCGGCGTAAGACCGTCGTCGGGACCGCAGCCAGGCGTCGAGGATCGCCATCTCCAACGCAGCCTTGGCCATTCGATGACCACGAAACCGCGCGAGCGTAGGCGCTACATCTTCCGGGTCGAGATCGCGCCCGGCCAACGCAGGCAACAGAAACCGGCGGATGACATCGGCGGCACCATCGATGTACTCGGAGGAAAAACTCGGAGACGGCAGGGCTACGCACTCGCCCCAGCCCTCGGCGTCCGAGGCGACCACCCGCAGCAGGAGAATGTCGCGCCACAATTCGACCCCGAACGAGGTCCGAAATGGGCTGCGTAGCGGAAGGCCCAGCCGACGCAGCTCAACGCCCTCGAGCCTCACCCTCACAGCTTGGCATATCAGCCCCTTGCCGATAGCCGCTTACTATCACCGATCATCTGACAGATCACTGTTTCACTCCGTAGACTGCGGGCATCAGGGGCGGTGTCACCGGGACGCCACCCCGGCTGATCAGAAAGACACCAACTTCGTGATGCGTTCCGCGGTAATCGCAGCTTTCGTCGGCACAACCCTGCTCGCCGGCGCCACCGGTACCGCAACCGCGGATATCGCGATCGAACCGGGCACCGGATCCAGCACGGGTTCGAGCTCGGTCACCACCGGATCGGCCGGCGGTGTCACCACCACCGGCTCCTCGGGCACCGGCTCGGCCGGTGCCGCGATGTCCGGCTTCGAGAATCTGCTGTTCGGCGGGCCGCTGCTGTGCGCCGCGCTC
Source organism: Nocardia sp. NPDC102475 (assembly GCF_055584605.1). Taxonomy (NCBI): domain Bacteria; kingdom Bacillati; phylum Actinomycetota; class Actinomycetes; order Mycobacteriales; family Nocardiaceae; genus Nocardia; species Nocardia sp. NPDC102475. The sequence goes on from NZ_JBVJLS010000002.1 coordinate 551,351, forward strand.
GGGAGCGCCGTCGGCGCGACGCTCAGTTGCGCGTAGGCGATTGCCTAGCGATTGTCGGCGTTGCCCGCCTTCCACTCCGCCCACGGAATGTTCCAGTCACCGAGTCCGTCGACGCCCGAAAGCGTGCCGCCCATAGTGTTCTTGACGATGGTGATGTCGCCGCGCTTGGCGTTCTGCAAAACCCACAGCGCGTTCGCGGGGCTCAGGTTCAGGCAGCCGTGGCTGGTATTCGAGTAGCCTTGCGCACCGACCGACCACGGCGCGGAGTGAAAGAAGATGCCGGAGTAGGAAAGTCGGGTCGCGTAGTCGACCGGCGTCTTGTAGCCGCTCGGCGAACTCACCGCGACACCGTAGGTCGAGGAGTCCATGATGATGCGGTCGAAGCGGTCGCCGACGATGTAGATGCCGTTATCGGTGGGGGTGCTGTCCTTACCCATCGAGGTGGGCATGGTCCGCACCACCTGACCGTTCATCTCCACCGTCACCTGCTTGGTGTTGTCGTCCGCGGTGAAGATCGTCGGATCGCCGACGGTGAAGAACGAGTGGATATTGTCCTGGCCGAACAGCCCGCTGCCGAGATCACGACCGTAGACGTTCACATCGATGGTGACCTTGGTGCCCGGCGCCCAGAAATGCTCCGGCCGCCACCTGACTTCGCGCCTGTTCACCCAGTAGAAGGCCCCCTCGACCGGCGGCTCGGTAGTGATCTTGATCGCCTTCTGCGCCGCCATGCGGTCCGGGATGTTCTCGTCGAACTGCACGGCCACCGGCTGGCCGATGCCGACCACTTCGCCCTCGCCCGGCAGCAGATAGGGCTTGGTCTGACTGTCCGGGGAACTGGTGGTGAAGCTCAATATCGTGGAGTTCGCGCCACCAAGACCGATCGCGTCGGCCTTCAGCTTGTAGGTCTTGCCGTAGCCGAGTACCTCGGTGTTCTCCCAGGTCCGGCCGTCCGCGGCCAGCTTGCCAGCGACCGGAACACCCTGCGGGCTGGTCAATGTCACGGTGGTGAACTTGCCATCATCGACCTTGAAGGTCAGCGGCACGCCCGGCGAAACTCCCATGTCACCGTCCTTGACCGGCGACAACAGCTTGGGCTTCATCAGTTCTGTGATCGGATTACGGTCGATGGCCACTGTCGCGGCGTCGGTGGCGTTGGACGACGAACACGCCGTCAAGGCCAGCGCCAACACCGCGCATACGACTACCGGTCCCGTGATCTTTCTCATCGACCGATGTCGACCCTGACCAACGTTCATTACCAACCCCGTTTCAAGTCCCGATGCAGCCAGGGCACCGACGGCTTCGGATCCAACCCGACCACGCTCCTCCCGCAACGCCGACGGAGTTCGGTCTGGACCGCGCTCCAGACAATTCTGTCAGCTCAACGGGTCCGGTCCAATGTGAATCACTCCGCCACAGGCGAGTTCCACCGGTTAGATCATCCGCACCCCGCCGCGTGTTAACACCCATCGCGAAGTCCGCAACGCCCCCGGTCAGAAACCGATTTCACTTCTGGGTACTTGGCCTGTTAATGTTTGTCCCGCACCGGAACACGGAGCACAGCAAGACACGCGCCATTAGCTCAATTGGCAGAGCAGCTGACTCTTAATCAGCGGGTTCGGGGTTCGAGTCCCTGATGGCGCACATAAATTAGCAGGTCAGGCCCGATATCACGATCGGGCTTGTTCCGCTCTGCTGAACCGTCACCAAAAGAACACCAAAAAGTCACCACCAACGGTGGATTCCTCAGCTGGCGGTGCCCAATCCCTGCTCCAGCACGGCCGATGAGTTCGGTGCCTGCTCCGGCGAGACGAAGTAATGCCGCTCCGTGATGCCCTCACAAGAATGCTCCAACGGCTCCCAACCGCTTCAACATGCGGGTCGTGAACTCTGGAACGGCTTCGTGATCTGCGATTCGGTTGTGCCGCAATCCTCGAGGTGCCGGTGTTCGGATCGGCGACGATCGAGCGGACGCGCACCACTGATCTCGCGCGGACCATCGCGCCCGAACCCAGCCGAGTGTCCAGACCCCGACAGCCCCGCCGTGGTGGCAGCATTAGAGCTGGTAGGGCTGGAATTGGGCCGCTGATCCGACTCCTCGCCGTCGAAGGGCGGGGCCGACGCTATGCACGCCGAACCGCTGTGGGATCTGGATCCGACCGAAGGGGCGTCAGGAAGATGAGAACGATGCGGTCGGTCGTCGCCGACACGCTAGGTGAACCGTCCGAGGTTCTGCACCTGCAGACCCGCCCGGTTCCGGAGCCCGGTCCCGGCCAGGTCCGGATCCGGGTGGCCGCCGCACCTGTCCATGCCAGCGATCTACATACCATCCGCGGCAGATATGGATTCACCCCGGAGTTCCCCACCGTACCCGGAATCGAATCCGTCGGCGTGATCGACGAACTCGGCAGCGGCACAGACGATCTGACCGTCGGGCAACGCGTCATCACGGTCGGAGTCAGGGCCACGTGGCAGGAGTATGTCGTTGCCGATGCCGAGCGGGTCTTGCCTGTTCCCGTTGGCATGAGCAATTCCACGGCTGCCCAGATTCTCAGCAATCCGCTCACCGCCGTGATCTTGACCGGTGATGAGCTCGATGTTCGACCGGGTGAATGGCTCTTGCAGACGGCGGCCGGTTCAACCGTTGGCCAGTCGGTCATCCAACTCGGGGCCCACGTCGGCTTCAAGACCCTCAACGTGGTCCGCCGTCGATCCGCTGTCGAGGACATCCTCGCGTTGGGGGGCACCGCGGTGATCTGCACGGAGGATGAGGACCTGCGCGAACGGGTGGCCGACATAACAGGCCACGACGGCGTGTCCAAGGCGATCGATTGTGTCAGCGGTCAGGTGGGTGCGGACGTGTCGCGTGCACTCGAACCGCACGGTGAGCTGGTCGTCTACGGTGCGCTGTCTACACACCGCCAAACCGATCCCGACAAACTCACCATCCCCATCTTCGCGCGCTCACTGATCTACGAAACCAAGACCGTTCGGGGGTTCTGGCTGTTCCGCTGGTTCATCGAGACCCCGAAGGATCGGATGGCCGCAGCGATCGACCGGACACTTCAGCTCGCCGACAGCGGCGCGCTGCGCGTGCCAGAGGGCCAGCCGATTCTCGTCGAAAAGTTCAGCGAGGCAGTCTATTTGGCCGAAGCTCCCGCACACGGAGGCAAACCGCTGCTGGTTTTCGAACCGTAGAAGGCACCAGATATGCATGGCCCCTGGGCGCACTCCACCATTTGCCACTCACACCGGACGAACGCATGCGACTGGTCGGCCTCAAATTGTGGTGACGAAGCCGCCGTCGATCCTCAGATCGGATCCGGTGATGTTGGCGGACCGGTCGCTGGCCAGGAACACGA